>NZ_JAVJNP010000152.1:0-27092 GCF_040217205.1 Coleofasciculus sp. A1-SPW-01
TGGGAATCCGGTAACATCGGTAGCTGCCGATGAAAGAGTAACTCTGTCTTGGACAGTATTAAATAGTAGTACCACGGCAACGGCAGGAGCCAATTGGTGGGATAGAGTCTATATTTCCCAAGATACAACCCTTGATAGTTCAGATGTGCGGTTGGTGAACCAATTTATCAACTCACATACACCGTTAGCGGCGGGAGATGACTATACCATTAACCTCAATGCGACTATTCCGGAAATCGCCACAGGGAATTACTTCTTCCTGTTTAAGGCTGATGGGAATGAGCAACAGCAAGAAACCGATGAAACTGATAATATTACGGCGATTCCGATTCAGATTAGTCCGCCTGCTGACTTAGTAGTCAACTCCGTAACCGCACCAGCAACAGCCAACTTTGGCGATACCATTACTATTGATTGGCAAGTTGCCAACTCAGGAATAGGAACGGCTACCAGAACATGGCGCGATCGCGTCTTTCTTTCTAGTGATAATACTATCAGTACAGATGATACTATCTTACTGACAGAATTTGCTCCGACGACTCTCGCGTCAGGTCAAACCTACAATCAGTCAGTATCCGTTACTTTACCCTTAAATAACTCCATCACAGCGGGGACTTACTTCCTCTTGGCTGAGACGGATAACCTTGAACAACAGTTCGAGACGAACGAAACCAATAATGTTAACCTCAGCCAAATTGAACTGACAATTCCGCCAATACCAGACTTAATTGTTAGTGACATTAGCGCTCCAACTACCGCTGTTTCAGGACAAGGAATAGGGGTTTCTTGGACATTGACGAATCAAGGAGATGGCACAGCTAGTGGCACTTGGACTGACCAAGTTTTCCTGTCTGATAATCTAACCGTTGGTAACGATCAATTCCTCGATTCCTTTACCTTTACGGGGACTATTGCACCCGGAGAATCGATAACTCGCACCCAAATAGTAACTGCGCCAATTGATTTAGCAGGCGATCACTATTTCGTTGTTAACACGGATACAAATAACCAAATCTTTGAGTTTACTGAGGACAATAATAACAGCGCGATCGCTGACCAGGTAATCAGCTTAGAATTGTTCCCTACTGCCAACCTGCAAGTAACCGGTGTTACAGCGCCGACAACAGCCTTCTCTAGTCAGGAAACCGTTATCGAATGGATTGTCACCAATAGCGGCACAGCGGCTACCAGTACACCGATTTGGACGGATCAAGTCTGGTTATCTCTAGACCAAATCTTAGATAACAATGATACGTTATTGGGTTCAACAACGAATCCCAGCTCCCTAAATGTAGGCGATAGTTATAGTAATAGTCTTACCGTTACGCTACCCCAAGAAATTGATGGTGATTACTTTTTTATTGTCCAAACTGATGCCGGAAATCAAGTCTTTGAATTAAATAACGAAACTGACAATAATGGAGTTAGTCAAATCCTCACTATTAATGACGTTAACGAATCGCCCACAATTACCTCTAACCCTACAGCTAACCTCGATGAAAACACGACTCTAGTTACCACCATTACTGCCACTGATCCTGATGGCGATATTCCTACCTTCTCGATTACTGGAGGAAGCGATAGTAGTTTATTTACCCTTGACGCCAACACCGGAGAATTAAGCTTTAACAACGCTCCCAACTTTGAGTCTCCCTTAGATGCCGATGGGGATAACAGTTACGACGTAGAAGTTACGGCTGATGATGGTAATGGCGGTAGCGATAGTCAAACCCTCACGATTACTGTTAATGACATTAACGAATCGCCCACGATTACCTCTAACCCTACAGCTAACCTCGATGAAAACACGACTCTAGTTACCACCATTACTGCAACTGATCCTGATGGCGATATTCCCACCTTCTCGATTACCGGAGGAACCGATAGTAGTCTCTTTACCCTTGATGCCAACACAGGAGAATTAAGCTTTAACAACCCTGCCAACTTCGAGACTCCCCTAGATGCCGATGGAAATAACAGTTACGACGTAGAAATTACGGCTGATGATGGTAATGGCGGTAGCGATAGTCAATCCCTCACGATTACCGTTAACGACATTAACGAAACTCCCCTCGCTAACAACGATAACTTCAGTACGGATGAAGCTACCGCCTTCACAACTGCCAATGTTTTAGACAACGACAATGACCCCGATTCTAGCGATACAATCAGCGTTTCTAACCTTGATACCACAACCACTTTAGGTTTAGTCATCAATAACGGTGATGGCACATTCTACTACGATCCAAATGGTCAATTTGAATCCCTCGCTGTCGGAGAAACAGCTATCGATAACTTTAGCTACACAATCGACGACGGTAACGGCAACACTGACACCGCTACCGTTAACATTACCCTCAACGGCGTTAACGATATTCCCATTGCCAATGATGATAATTTCACCATCAACGAAGACTCTGCTTTCACCACAGCCAACTTCTTAAACAATGACAGCGACATCGACAGCAATGATACTCTTACCTTCGCCAGTCTCGATACCAGCAATACCCTCGGCACCGTCACGCTGAATGCCGATAATACCCTCACCTACAACCCCAATCATGCCTTCGCTTTTCTTACCCAAGGAGAAACCGCTACCGACAGCTTTATCTACACCCTAGACGACGGCAACGGTGGCATCGATACCGCCACAGTCACCGTAACCATTAATGGTAGCAACGACGCACCCACCCTGAGTACCATTAACAAATCCGGGGATGAAGACACGACGATTTCCTTCACGGCGACTGACTTTACCACTGTATTTAATGATCCCGAAGCAGACAGTCTCAGTCACATTAATATCCTATCTCTCCCTGCTAACGGTATCCTCCGCTTAAACGGTACCGCCGTAACCCCAGGGGAAACTATTGCGGCGATCAACCTAGATAACCTCAGCTTTACTCCCGATGCCAACTTCAATGGCACCACTAGCTTTATCTGGAATGCCTCGGATGGTTTCCTATTTGCTTCGGGTGCAGCCGTTAATCTTACGATCGAGTCGGTGAATGATAACCCAGTGAGTGGAGATGATAATGCTACGACTCTAGAAAATACAGCCGTAACTATCGATATCCTGGCTAATGATAGTGATCCGGTAGAAGGAGACTCTGTATTTATAGACAGCTTTGATGCCATTTCCCTTTTGGGTAGCACAATTAGCCAAGATGATAACGGCACACCTAATGACTTAACTGATGATCAACTCGTTTATACGCCTGAATTTGGCTTTGTCGGCACCGATAGCTTCACCTACACAATCTCCGATGGCAATGGGGGAACATCCACCGCCACTGTGGATGTCATCGTCGAACCCATCCAGGATATGACTCTCTTGGGCACTCCCCTAGACGATACCCTTGTCGCTAATATCGGTGACGACACTCTCTTCGGTTTCACGGGTGAGGATATCCTGAATGGAAAAGCTGGCGATGACTTTGCCGACGGTGGTGCCGATGATGATCAGCTTCAGGGAGAGGCTGGAAATGATACCCTTCTGGGTAACTCAGGGAACGACTTCCTTGATGGCGGAGAGGATGATGACATCTTAGACGGCGATACCGGAGATGACATCCTGCTTGGTGGTTTAGGTAACGATACCCTCAACGGCGGTGCGGATCGTGACTTCCTCAGTGGGGGAGTAGGAGACGATCTCCTGGATGGTGGCACCGGTAGCGATCGCCTATTTGGTGGTGCTGGTGCCGATAAGTTCCTGTTACAATCTGGTACGGGAGGGGATCTGATTTTTGATTTTAGCGATGGTGAGGATTCATTTTTACTCACCGATGGTCTAACCTTCGGGCAGTTAAGTATTATATCTAATGGTTACAGTACCTTAATTCGTGATAATGACACCAGTGAAATATTGGTGACAGTTTTAGGTGTATCGGACTCTTTAATTACTGAAGCTGACTTTACATAAGATGGCAGTTAATGAGGTCGTACTTTATCCCAGTAGACACATCCCTGAAGTCCACTACACCCAGTCTGAAACCAGAAACATAAGCTTTGTTGGTAATGTAACGCACTTGCTCAGAATCTATGCAGAAGCACAAAAGGTGTCTAAAGCTTCTGTGCAAAAATCAACTTAATAGTGACTGTATGGACAGGATGCGATCGCTCCCTACTTCAGCATCCTCACGCTTGCAGTTTATCGGGGCGATCGCATCTCATTAGTTTTCTTCAGCGCTAGGAATCACTCCAGCCCAAATAATCTGCTCACTTGTCAGAGTCAACTCTGGGAAAGTGCCTGAAACAATCTGCTCAGCACCAACGAACTCCATACCTTCATACAGTTCCTCAACCAGGGTAAAAATCGTCACCTTTGATGTCAGTGGGTCAACGACCCAGTATTCTGGAATGTTTAAAACGTTGTACTCAACCCGCTTAGCCCGATAATCTGCGGTCTTTGTCGATTCGCTAACGACTTCTATCACTAAAATCGGAGGGGGTTCGTTGAGTTCAATAACAGCCTCACGGGTTCTTAATTCGCGCCACTGCTGGCTAGGAATAATAGTCAAATCGGGAATGCGAGAGGTATCCCACTTGCCAGCACGAGGCGATCGCACACCAATCGCCACGGGTCTAACAATCCAGTCGCGTCCGCTACGCCCGATCTCAGCATCGATTTGCCGATAGAGAAAGTCAATGATTTCTCCATGTTGCCCGGTGCCAATACTCATTGCTACTAATTCCCCGTTCACCAACTCATAGCGGGTATCAGTCCCGTCTGAGTAGGTCAGATACTCTTCAAAGGTTAGCTTCTTAGTCGTTACAGTCATGATCGCCCCCTTCGGAGCATCTAGTTCGGTAGGCTTTTCCCCAACTTTAGCAGAGCATTGCGGAACTAGGTTTCAAATGCCGTTGGCACGACCTTGCGAGCGATCGAACTCACCAATAAGCAGTCAAATAGCAAAAAGTTAAAGTTTACCCTCTTGCAAAACGCCAATTTTAGGTAACTCCTTCCACTCCGGCTCAATCGGTGAATAACGGCAATAACACACAACAATCTCATCATACTCAGCCGAGTCAACCGACTTGAATCGCTCAACTCGGCTCACTTCCCAGTCAGACCAACGAACATGAGTGCTAGCATCCGGGAAGTTTGGATCAACCGACTCTTCAAAACGAGCAAACTCACGCGGGCGATCGCCTGGTTCTGGCAACATCTTATCAGAACAATCCAAATACTCAGCCAGCATCCGGGTTAAGTGTGCCGCAGGTTGCAATTTGCGTTCCTTCCACCCCTTTGATGAAGCGGATTCAGTTTTGAAAACAATCCATCTCTTCACAAGTTATTTCTCCCTCTCATGTTTGGGTTCATAGGGACTAGGTGGGAACTCGGTTTCACCCTCAAAAACACAGTCAACCTCAAGCATCGGATCGCCAGTTTCCTCAATCCTGACAAGGTTCCAGCCGTACTTATCAGCCATGTCCTCACACTTATCAGGGTCAGTTGCGCCATGCCGTGAGACGTTCTCATCCGGGTCGTACCGTGGGCTTCTGGTCATTGGTCATTGATACTTCATTGTAAGTTAGTTTATACCAAGTTGCAGTCTAAGGTAGAATCTGTCATGGTTCGCGAAATCCTTCCCTTCTGCCTTCTGCCTTCTGCCCTCTGCCTTGTCTCAACCGATTGTGTAAGTATTCCAACGGACATGATATCACTCAGGGTGCAGGAGAACCATCGCGGCTGCTACTCTTGAGCAACGGAAACGCAATCACATCCCGAATACTCGCCGAATCCGTTAACAGCATCACCAAGCGGTCAATACCAATTCCTAACCCCCCTGTAGGTGGCATTCCATACTCTAACGCCGCGAGAAAGTCTTCATCAACCCCTTGGGCTTCCAAGTCTCCAGCCGCTTTCCGCGCAGCTTGCGCTTCTAAGCGTTCCCGTTGATCAATCGGATCAGTTAATTCAGAAAAGCTATTCGCCGTTTCTCGTCCAGCAATAAATAACTCAAAGCGTTCCACTAATCCTGGCTTGGAACGATGAGGTTTTGCCAGAGGCGAAATTTCAATCGGGAAATCAACAATAAATGTGGGCTGAATCAGGGTTTCCTCACATTTTTGCTCGAAGCATTCATTGAGCAGTTTTCCTAGGGATGGACAGTCTTCTACGCCTTCAATCCCAACTTTTTTAGCCGCAATTTTTGCTTCATCGAATGTCTTGAACTGATTAAAATCTAACCCTGTCACTTCCTGCACCAACTCATGCATCGTGACGCGACGCCAGGGCGGTGTGAAGTCAATTGTCTCACCTTGATAAGTAATTTCCAGAGTTGTCAAACTCTCTTGAGTGACGGTAGTAATTAAATTTTCCGTCAACGTCATCATGTCGTTATAGTCGGCGTAAGCCTGGTACACCTCAATTGAGGTAAATTCGGGATTGTGGCGCGTGGAAATTCCCTCGTTTCGGAAAATTCGCCCCAACTCAAATACTTTTTCAAATCCGCCGACAATTAACCGCTTCAGGTGGAGTTCTGTGGCAATTCGCAGGTACAACTCCATCTCTAGGGTATTGTGATAGGTGATAAAAGGACGGGCTTCTGCACCGCCTGCTTCTGTACTAAAGACAGGGGTTTCAATTTCAATAAAGCCACGATCCTCTAAATAGCGGCGAATGGCGGCGGTAATTTTAGCACGGCGGCGGAAGGTTTCCCGAACGGTGGGATTCACCATCAAGTCCACATAACGCTGACGATAGCGCTTTTCGGTATCGGTGAGACCATGCCACTTATCGGGTAAGGGTAATAGGGATTTGGTCAGGATAGCATATTCACTGACGTAGACGGAGAGTTCCCCTTTATCGGTGCGCTTAATTGTCCCCTTTACGCCTAAAATGTCCCCAATATCCGTGAGTTGCTTGAGAGGGGTGAATGGATTCGGCAGATCTGTCATAGTTGCCGTAATCCGCTTTTTGTCCAGATACAGTTGAATCGTTCCAGTTTCGTCTTGGAGATTGAAAAACGCTAACTTGCCAAAGACACGACGGGCTAAAATACGACCTGCGATCGCGACTTCAAAGTCAACTTCTTCACCATTCCCTAGATCCGCGAACTTCTCTTGCAGTTCAGCCGCCTGGTGAGTAGACTGCCAGTGATAGGCATACGGCTCAATTCCCAACGCTTTAAGCTGTTGGACTTTTTCCAAACGGGTAGCACGAATTTCTTCCAGAGTGTTTTGGCGATCGGGTGGGGACTGCTCAGGGGACATAATAGGGAACTGCTCGATGCTAATCTTGTAGGATATCGGAAATCTATCTTAACATTCGATAGAACAGATAACCGGAGCCTGACGCGATCGCACCGAACAACCCGATTCTCGCCCTGATGTAACCGAACACGGTAAATCAATCTAGAATACGCGATCGCTTCAGATGGCAAGTGCTATCAATTTTCTAACTGAATTGGATCGCCTGGTGGTGGATGTCGCCCTACAGCTTTGTCCGCCGCGCGAATATTAATGACTCTTTCTCGATTTAAGGCTAATGCTGTAAGCTGTTCGGCATTTAAACCTTAATATCAATAAGGGCGAAATTCTTGTAGTGCGTTTAGCGAAGCCATGCCGCAGGCTTTAGCGAAGCCATGCCGCAGGCTTTGCATCTTGCTCGCTACCCATTCCCAATTTAAATGCATGACAGCTTAACCGTTGTCCGTCCAACTGGGGTTAAACCGATGATGAATAGTCCATCCGCTGACCAAATAAATTGATTACTCCAATTATCTTGTCTGGGGTTAAACAGGGGGACTTCTGCCTCTGACTGAGGATCGATAGCTGTCATTCGATCTGATTTCTTGCGGTTACAATGGAAGCAAGCTAAAGCCAAATTGTCAAGAGTATCAGCTCCATTTTTCGCGAGTGGAATGATATGCTCGATAGTAAAGGTTACATATTGCCATTGTTCAGAAGCATGACAGTATTCGCATAAAAGATTAGCCCGCTGACGAACTTGGTATTGGATCGTTTCAGGAATTGGACTACGAGCAGACATCGTTTATAAATCGGATTGATTTTGGTTTAAATAAAGATTGCGAACAGTCCGATTTATAAAACTGAGATAGTCATCAATTTCTTCATATAAATCTAGTTCTTGTTCTTCTTCAGTATTGAGTGGTAATTTTTGTTGTTTCTCTAATAGTGTGTTAATCCGTTCTTGAACAGTAATGGATGCCCGAAATAGAGGAATTCCTTCAACTAATTCAATGCAAACCGCTCCTTCAACAGGGAAACTATTTGGTAAATTGTGCAATTTAGGTAAAGCTAGCATATTTTTTTTGTGTCGTTTTTCAGGTTTAATTATAAGTGTCACAATAGGGTGACAGGCTAAATTTGAACGTAATCCTTGGGCGTCAATCCCCAGATGCAGATGCATGAAACTCTCACAAGCGGGTGTGGCTTGTCGAGACGTGCGAAACTCTATCATCCATAATTTGGCTAAAGAGTCCTGTCAACTTCATGAGATTCAGCCCATGTTGCCACATTGACGGCGCAAATCGTCCCACCGTCAACGCTACCCGCAAATCCCAGGGTAAGGACACTAAACATACATTGAAACTAATAAACGGCGTTTATCTAATGTCGTAATTACCCTGACGACCACTATCTTAGGAAATTCATCGATACTAATCTTGTATGATGCTAGAAATTTATTTTAACATTGGACAAAGAGATGCTCAAAAAAGCACGCGATCGCAGCGAACAACCTGATTCTCGCCATGCTATAACCGAAGGCAGCGAGCATCTTGCTCGCTACCCATTCCCAATTTAAATATATATGTACTAATTCCAGTCAGTTTAACAAAACTTATTCAGTTTACAGCATAAATTTGATCACAATCGAGTTGATTTTCAGCCATAAGCGGATACAATAAAGGAATTCTGAAGCAGAATCACCGCTAGTGTTGGGGCAGTCGGCAATGTCTTCTCACGAACACCTCTGGAAAAAAGGCTTCTCTAAGCCCAATTCGACACCTGTGCCGAATCCCTTCAAGATACAGAGGCGTCGTGTCAAAGCCTTATCACCAAATTTATCGCAACAGGAGAAACTACAGCTCAAACAGCAAGCTGATCAAATCTCCCAGTTAGGTTACAATACCCAAAACATTCCGACTAGAGTTCCAGATACCACAACCGTCGCGAATCCGAGTCAGTCAAAATCAGGTGAGGTGACGCATCAGCCGACAACGCCAGCCGCCGATGCTGTAGATATTCAAGCAGATGCATTAGAGGAACAAGAGCAAGAAGAAACTCAAGAGCGCGACGAGATTTCTTTAGCATCAGCCTCCGATGGTTCCGCATCAGATGGTACTATCCAGCGTCAGGAAATATCCGACAGTGAAGCCAAGGAAATCCCTGAACCCCAGGTAAACAGCGTAGAAAATCCAGAAGAAGACACTGAAATCCAAGGGAAAGCGCAACAACCCGCTCGTAATTTCCTAGAACTCCCCATCAACGCTCCGGGTACATCGCCATCTTCGATACAAAGACAGGTTAACTTCACAGGATTAGGCAATTCGATTCAACAGCAGCCAGTTGAAACAGAGGAAAAAGTTGAGTCAGAAGCTGAGGAAGAGTCGCTAGAGTCTGATGAAACTATCCAGCGACAGGAAATACCAGACGCTGAAGAAGATAAGATATCATCGAGTGAACCTCCAACCGTTCAACACCAATCTGAAACACCTGACACACCTGCTCAAGAGACAGAAAAATCAGAAGACTATCACAATTTACTCGAAATTCCGGTAAACGTTTCAGGTACACCATCATCCTCGATTCAGAGACAGGTTAATCTAGGCAAGTTCACAAATTCCTCTTCTCAGCAAATTCAACCCGCTTCTCACCCCAAATTAAATAAACTCAATGCTTTTAAAACTGGCGAATTCATACGAGCAGGAGATTGAACAGAAACGGGGAAGCGGACAGCCAATTTCCAATAAAATACGCCAGCCAATGGAGCAGGCGTTTGGGGCGGATTTTAGTCAAGTTCAGGTTCACACTGACAGTAAGTCGAATAAACTGAATGAGTCAATTCAAGCCAAGGCATTCACCACAGGTACAGATATCTTCTTTAAACAGGGAGAATATCAACCGGACAATCAGCCAGGACAGGAATTATTGGCGCATGAATTAACTCATGTTGTGCAGCAAAATGGTAGTCAAGTTCAGGCGAAAACTGATAGCCAAGTTGCGACAAAGGGAAATAAGTTACAGACAAAAGAACGGCTGGTATCCGGTTTTCCGACACAACTGAAAATCCAACGTCGAGAAAATCCCCAAGAACAAACAGTAAAAGAAAATAAACCCCAACCAGCACAACCCACTCCCGCACCCGCGCCAGAATCAGGTGGTGAAATGGCTCCAGCCACTCCCCAGGTAGCTAATGAAGGTGGGAGTGCAGCACCGGGGGCTGGTGGCGGAGCAACATCTCCCGCTTCCCCAGAAGCCGATCCCGGATTCCAAGCCGTGGTGAGTCAGGTGGAGGGGGTTGCCGAACAAGAGCGACAACATGATCCAGCCGAATCCGAGTCTCAGGAAGCCCAAGATGCAGCGCAATCACCTGATAATGAGGTAGAGAGCCAAGCCCAAGATGCAGCGCAATCACCTGATAATGAGGTAGAGAGCCAAGCGCAAGATGCTCAGGTTCAGCAAATGGATCAGCAGGAGCCAGGAACCTTCAATGGGGAAGCGTTCAAGGCGGCGTTGCTGGAACGAATTGCGGCGATTACTCCCACCAATCAAGAAGAAGCCGAACAATTCCAAAACAATAATCAAATCGATTCAGTCAGGCAAGAGGTATCCTCACAAGTTACCCAGGAACAGGAACAAGCCGCAGGAGGTATTCAAGATACAGTCGAGGCAGAACCGGATACCAGTAGTATTGATGCCAGAGAAGCCACAGCGCTAGAGCAGCCAGAGGCGGGAGAGCCAACCGATGTCAATGCCGAGGGAGCTGTTCCCCAACCAAGGAGTGAGGCTGAAGTATCTGCACCGCTACAGGCAAATAGCCAAGAACTCGACCAGCAGATGGCGGCAGAAAATGTCACCGAGGAACAACTGGCGAATTCTAATGAACCCGAATTTATTGCCGCACTAGATGCCAAGAAACAAGCACAGGATCATGCGGCGACAGCACCCCCCGCCTATCGCGCCGAGGAGCAAGGGATATTAAATCAGGGGCAAACTGAAGCTCAAACCATGGCTCAAACCCAGTTAGGGGACATGCATGGTCAACGGGAGCAACGCATACCAAATTACTCCCGAAGGTGAGACAACAGCAAGAGATATCATTATGGACTTGAATGCTGGAGTCTATAGGGGTTTGCTGCCTGATATATAGCAATCCTAAATAGGATGAAACAAGCGAAAAGCTCGAAAGCCAGGTATAGCAAGGGTTTCATTTTTGAAAATTGCCACAACCTAAATAGGATTGCTATATTCTAGATTAGAATTTCTGACAAAGCTCCTTCGCATTTATAGCAACCGCCATAGCGGTTAGGACACATCATTTATGTTCCAGACGCGCCATGGCGCGTCTCTACAATGGTGCCGAAAGTTCTAATCGATGTGTCTACTGCTATATCAATAGGAAGTTAACGTTTGGACAAACTTGTTGTGGTCATAATCCGTAATAATCCATGTTCCAGTTCCAGGAGATAGCTTTGCTCCCCACTGACTATTTTGATAGTATAGATCAACTTCAGCCCAAATCCCGATCGACTCGTCAATCGCACAGCAAGCAGCTAAGGGATCGTGGAACCTTTTCCCAGCAGGTTTTTTTTTCAGGTAGACATCCATACCTTTCCAAATATAGAAAAAAGCCAGACTTTGATCCCGGACTGCCGCGAAATGATTGTGCATCTTTTGGTCGTAGTAAACTTTATGGCAAACGTTTTTTGAAACAAAGCGCCTAATACCAATACCTGAATATTCTAAAGTAATCAAAGCAGACTTTGGATCGCCGTTAAGGTTATAACTAGGACAGGTTACCATCCCTTTAAATTTATCTAACTGCTGTTCAGGAGGAACCACGCCTTCACCAGCAAATCCACCTTGGGCGACTAAACGACCTAGCCTAAAAGCATCTCGACCACTACCTGAACCACAGGCAATAGCTGCTCCAAGGTTTTTCAGAGGGGCACCTGTAACAAGGGTTGTATTCTCATCACAACACTTTAGCAGGACTTCGCTCCCTGGTTCAGCGTCCCAGGAGGGGGGAATGTCTCCGTAAACTTTGTAGTGCCATCTAGAGACACAGTGCTTATCATGTTCAATATTGTATGCGCCTACTGGAATATTTAAGCTGAACCATTTACAAAGGGCTTGTCGAACCAGTCCAATTTGATCGGGTGCGCCAGGAGTGACTGTCACTGCCTTAAGATTAACTTGAGGATGTCCGATCAAAAACAATAGGGTAAGGAAATCATCAGGATCGCTGGTTTCCATATCCCAAACTATATCTATCATCTGTGTCAAGAATCTACTCTGATATAATACAAGCATTCCATTATACTATCAAAGTTTATCGTACTGTTTTCCAAAGGTTGTACCAATGAATATACAAAAGGATATTTGCCGTGAGTAACGTCTAAAAATTTATCTCCTATTAATTTTTCTTCAACATCAATTTTATTTTCTATTAGCAGCAATTGATAGCCTTGTATTTGCTTGTTGTTGTATATTTTTTTAAGTTCTTCCTTTGACGTTTGGATTATTTTTCTACACAGTTCTAAAATTCCAACAGAATCATAATGGACATATTCATGAGCAAACTGACTAATCATTTTTATCCTGCCTAATGGGTTGATAGTAAACACGCATAGAGCAACGCTTTATTCAAATTATAGTTTAAACAACATCGGCATAACCTTCCATGACCACAAAGACAGACAATCATCAACTGGAGAGCGAGTTAACGCTACTTACTCGCACCACTACCCCCCTCACCCTTCACACTATCACCCTGTCCCTATGTCAAGATAACGATCAACTCATCGAGTGTCGTCTCACCTTCAATGTTAACCTTGCACTCTATGAACGCATCGACACCCTAGCTTTATTCAACCTTAAACCTGAAATACGCGGTAATTTATCCTCTGGTAAATTCCTCCCTGAACCCGACATCACCATCGAAACCAGTCTAAAACCCGACTTACTTCAACACCTAACAGAACACGCCGCCGATGCGAACCAAGCTGCAACCTATCTCCTGAATCTTAGCCAAGAACAACCCAACCACCCCCTGCTTTATACTGAAAATTGGTTAGCCTTATCCGTCAAACAACAACAAAAATCAGGCGAAACAGGTTACAGTACAATCTGGGCTTATATTAATCCCTCCGCACTGGCTTCTGGTGAAACATCCAGTGAAGAAATGAATCAAGCCGTTGCTAAATTTTTCAAAGATTGGACAGAGACTAACTTATCTGCCGTCACCCAAAAAGCAACATCTCAGATGCTTGATGGAATGTTAAATTTCTTCAAAGAATTAGCTGATGTTAGTCTGGATGCCATAGAAAAGCAAGTACCCAATACTATCACCGAACCTGAACCATCCAGCATCCCAATTTTTTCAGAAATGGTCAATTTCTTCAAACAGGACGACTGGTCTTTTTACCAAATAAAAGGACAACCTGTATTACAAATGGGATTCCAGGGAAAAAATGGTCAATTGACTTGCTACGCTAGAGCTAGAGAAAACGAACAGCAATTCGTCTTTTACTCAATTTGCCCAGTTACAGTCCCAAAAGCCAAGCGTCGAGGGTTAGCAGAATTCATCGCTAGAGCTAATTATGGCATGGTTATTGGCAATTTTGAGTTAGACTTTGCTGAGGGAGAAATTGCCTACAAAACCAGTATTGACGTTGAAGGGTCAACACTCACATTTCCTCAACTGAAGCGCTTGGTTGACACCAACGTGGCAATGATGGATCAATATCTACCGGGAATCAAGTCTGTGATTCAGGGAGATGCGTCACCAGAAGAGGCGATCGCACAAATCGAAAAGCGGTAATCCGCGATCGCTGATTCACTTATTATGAGAACCATCAACTATCATCTAATACAACCAATCTCCCTCAACATATCTAAATGCTTCTGTACCGATGCAAGAGTATTCGCCGCAATCATCCCACTCGCCGCTACTGCGGGTAAACCAATTCCAGGAAAGGTGGAATCGCCACAGCAGTATAATCCGGGTAGAGGTGTACCCACTCCGGGAAAGAAACCCACCCCGGCTGGAATCGCGGGTCCATAAGAACCTCGATACCGTCGCAAAAACCGTTCATGGGTTAACGGTGTACCCACGAGTGTCAGATCACACCGCGATCGCACGTCGGGTATAATTCTTTCCAAGGCTTGCCACATCACTTGCGATCGCACCTGCTTTTGCTGTAAATAGGTATCACTACGACGATCAAGTCCCTGCCAAAGTTCGTAAGGTTCATTCCCCGGTGTATATACATGAATCGTATGTTTTCCCGGTGGTGCGAGGGAGGGGTCAAGAATCGAAGGAATTGAAATCAACACCACATTTTGTGGCGCACTCACCCCTTTATCCCAATCATTGACCACAATATGGTGACAGGCTAGATCTGAACGTAATCCTTGGGCGTCAATCCCTAGATGCAGATGCATGAAACTCTCACAAGTGGGTGTAGCTTGTCGAGATTGGCGAAACGCTTTGGGAACCGCATCGTCGGGTATCAATTTCAGCGTATCCCAAACCGAGGCATTGGACACCACCTCCTGACGCGCCCGGATTTCCTCACCCCCGCGTAATCGCACCCCAACCGCCCGATTATTCTCTACCAAAACTTGCTCGATATGAGCATTTAGCCTCAGTTGACCCCCGTGTTTTTTCAATCCCCGTACCAAGGCTTCCACAAGTGCGCCACTTCCCCCCACGGGATAATCTAAGACAACATCCGGTTGATACCAATCCGCAAACATAAACGCCATCTCTGCGGCGCTGGTTCCATTCGCCGGAAGTCCCGATAGCAGGAAACAGAGGAGATTTAGCCAGTTGCGTAAGAAGGGGTCAAACACCACATCATCCATAATCCGGCTAAAGGGTCCCGTCAGCTTCATCACATTCAGCCCATGTGGTAACATCGATGGCGCAAATCGCCCCACCGTCAACGCTACCCCCAAATCCCAGCGTACCGCCGCTGGGGGAATTGCGATCGCAGCTTGTCCCAATGGCGCCATTACCTGTTGTAATGAACGCCATTCCGCTACCGCCTGATTCCCGCGTAACTTTGCCAGTACCTCAGCAAATTGCGACGCCCCCACCGAGGTGTCAAAATCTCCCTCCGGTAAACAGCATCCCCAAGTATCATAAGTCAAACAGGGGAGTTCCTCACCAATCGCATCCAGAACTTGGCGTAGGGGGTTCGGGGAAGGACTATAGGATAAGCCAGAGTATAGCGAAGGACCCGAATCAAAGGTATAACCGTTGCGGGTAAAACTGTGTGCCGCCCCACCGGGAATCGAGTGGCTTTCACAAACCGTGACATCTAAGCCATAGCGGGAAAGCATTGCGGCGCAGCTTAGACCGCCGATACCACTACCGATAACAATAATATCTGGAAAACTCATTGTAGATTGCGATCGCGAACTAATTGAGGGACTCGATGCCGAAGAGCAACAGGTTCTTTTGTCAATATAATTTAGGAGTCACCTAATCCTTAAGTAATTATACCCAAGTTCGAGGGGGGATTTTAAATTAAACTAGACTAGGAGGATATATATCCTTAAAAATTGGCAAATTTTTATCCTGTTTTATTTTCGGGATTGTCATGAAGCAAGAAATGATGTTTAGTAAATTCGATTTATTAGGCTTTATATCTTTTTTTCTTATTTGTTCAGTTACGTTTAGTCAAAGTCCAGTCTTAGCACTTCCCCTCGATGAAATTGACGATATTATAGACAGCATAAATGATGGAATTGAGGAAATTAATCGCACTGGGGAAACGATAGATGAAATCACAGATTTTTTAGGAATTACTGGAGATGATGATGAAGAGGATGAAGATGATCAGTCCAACAAAAAAGAAAAATTATTCAGACTCTATGCAACATGGTATAAAGGCTTATCTCCATCAGAACAAAGACTTGTTTCCTGGCTGACTTTAGAATATGCCAAGAATCAAGACATAACTTTCAACATAATTACTTCCCGTGAAGGGTTTTCAGAAAAGCCGCTTCAAGAACAGGCTAAAATTGGCCACATTTACCACACGTTTGATGCCATTTATAAGGCTGTCGAAGAAGATAAAAGTATTTTTTTCTCGTTTGCGTTTTGTGTAAATAGTGGTTCTGATAGTTGCCCAGTTAATGAATTATTATTGTGATGGTAACATCAGTTCAGTCAAGTGATGAGTATCACCACAGTTCAAGAGTCAAGTCATATCTACGAATGTAATATTTATTTGCCTTTGGCGTAGCGTGACTGAGTGACTTTTTGGGCTTATGCTGAGACTTATTCAGCAGAAATAGAAGCAGCGATTCTAGTTTCTTGAATCAGCATCGTCAGGGATACCTCGAAGCCAATTTGGTCTAAATCAAGCCGCCGAGACTTGGCATTTCTGCCGCCAACTCTGCAAATCAGCTAAAGCGCGATCGCGATACGCCCCATACCGTTCTTTTTTCCCTTTAATCCGTACTCCCAACGGTGGTAAAATACCAAAATTCGGTGGCATGGGTTGAAAGTGTTTCGGTGAGGCGGAACTAATAAACTCAAATAATGCCCCCATCATCGTCGTTGGCGGTAACGTAATCGGTTCCAATCCCAACACCAACCGCGCTGCATTTGTCCCGGCTAACCACCCCCCAGCCGATGCAGCGGTATACCCTTCCGTTCCCATCAATTGACCCGCCGCTAACAGGGTTGGGCGATTTTTAAACTGTAGCGTGGGATACAGCAACTCTGGCGAATTAATGAACGTATTGCGGTGCATCACGCCCATCCGCACAAACTCAGCATTTTCCAATCCTGGAATTAACCGAAAAACGCGCTTCTGTTCGCCCCAACGCAGGTTTGTCTGAAACCCAACCATGTTCCACAACTGACCCGCCTTATCTTCTTGGCGTAACTGTACCACGGCATAGGGACGTTTACTCTGATTTTCTGGGGCGCGAAAATCTCCCTGACGGCTATCAAATAATCCCACAGGCTTTAGGGGACCATAGCGCATCGTATCTTCCCCCCGTCGCGCCATTTCTTCAATCGGTAAACAGCCTTCAAAGAACTTTGCCGTTTCTTGCTCAAAATCCTTTAATTCGGCTTTTTCCGCCTGACACAATTCCTGCCAAAACCGTAAATATTCCTCCCGATTCATGGGACAATTCAGATAAGCTGCTTCTCCCTTGTCATATCGGGACGCTTTAAACGCAATATCTTGATTAATCGACTCCCCAACAACAATCGGCGACGCGGCATCAAAGAAACTGAAATAGTCCATTCCAGTGAAGCGCTGCAAGTCTGTTGCTAAAGCTGGACTCGTCAACGGACCTGTTGTCAGCACCACAACCCCATCTGGGGGAATTTGTGGCACTTCCCCCCGCCGTAACTCAATCAAGGGATGACTAGCCAGGGTTTCGGTCAAATCGTGGCTAAATACCCCCCGATCCACCGCCAACGCCCCCCCAGCCGGAACCGCATGGTTATCCGCCTTAGCGATAACAATAGAATCCAGACGGCGTAACTCTTCATGCAACAACCCCGCCGCGCGATCGCTCGATAGCGCCCCAAAGGAATTACTACAGACCAATTCTGCTAATTCTCCAGTATGATGGGCGGGACTCATCTGCACTGGGCGCATCTCATGGAGTACCACAGATACACCCGCTTGGGCAATCTGCCACGCGGCTTCCGTACCCGCTAATCCACCACCAATTACCTGAATTGCCTGTTGTTCCATGTCTTATTTAGTATCACACGTACTCCCAATTGACCAATGACTAATAACGACGAACCCCTCCTAAAATTTGCCCTCCTAAAATTTGATGGAGTAAATTCTGCTCGACTCTAGCCGTCTAACACACTGGGGTCAATTAGAGTAATATCAAACGGGTCTTGAGATCCGCTTTGTTTGTCTTCAGACTTAAGTCTTTTATCTTCGGGCTTCAGTCGGTAGTATTTCGCACTCACCCCTGAACTACCGCTAAACATAACGTGATCGCTATCTTTAAGTTCGTAAGCACTAATTTTACGACCATTAACCAAGATACCATTGGTGCTAGGTTGACCTTGGAGATTGCCATCCATAATTTTGTAGCAGTAAGACCCGTCATCAAGTGCTATCCGTCGTAACGTCGCATGTTGGTTTGAGACAAACATGGAGAACAAGCGGATATCGCAATTCGGCGATCGACCAAGGGAATAGACTTCCGCGTCTAAGGGAACGATTCGGCGTCCTTCATCATCTTGCACCAGCAATAGATGGCTTTCTTGAGCATCTGAAGCCTCAGAAGGCTGATGTAAGTCCTTGGGGGTGCTGTTGTTGGCAGGTTTATGGAATCGGGAAGTTTCAGTTTGAGACATTTTTTTTATCCTTGGGTTGACCGAAGGCGGTAACAACGACAAGCGAATAACCCACAGTGGTTTAATCTAGTTTAACCATTGGGCGATCGCAACTCTTCGGGACAAGGGAGATAAGGGAGACAAGGGGACAACAAATATTTTAGCAGGTTAGGATTTGCAGCTACTCTGTATTAGGCGTCCCTGGAGAAGGCTCTAGCGAGTAGAAGAAATAAGATTTTGTTGTTTCTTTCATGCTACATCGAAAACTACAGGAGTGGCGACGCCTAAAAATTCAACCATTGCGACAGGGTTCCCGGAACGGGTAAGAGAATACTCACCAAAACAGTCAGCGCTAGCAATCCAGCAAAATCCCGCCAGTTATCCAATTCTGAAACATCGTTCAACGCAGGTTCATCGATGACGGGTAGCAAGATTAAAATAATCGCCCACAGGAGTAAATCGGGTTGTAGGAATGCCAAAACCAACATCAATAAGCGACTCAGTTGACCAATGGCTGCACCGGTTCTCTGTCCAAACATGGCGTGGATAATATGACCGCCATCCAGTTGACCGACGGGCATTAAATTAAACGCCGTGACGACTAACCCAATATACCCAGCCACAGCGACTGGATGCAGGTTGATTGCCATATCTGGCATGAATTGACTACCTAATGCCCATTTGCTGAGGACTGACAGCAATAGGGAAAAACGCGGATCTAAGGATTGGATATTCACCAATCCCGATTCCTCTGTCAACGGAACCGGACTAGAATGGGCTAACCCCCAAAATAGAAGGGGAAGGGCAACCAGTAACCCCGCCACGGGACCAGCGATACCTACGTCAAATAAGGCTTTGCGATTCGGTACAGGCGATCGCATCTGGATAAATGCGCCAAAGGTACCTAAGAAAAAGGGGATAGGGATAAAGTAGGGCAGAGTCGTCCGCATTTTGTAATACAGGGCGACGAGGTAATGACCGAGTTCGTGAACCCCTAAAATTGCCATCAGGGCTAAGGCATAGGGCAATCCTCTCAGTAATGCTTCTGGGTTGGATTGCACTTGTTCCGGAGAAAGTCCGGCAATCTGAGTGGCACCCACCACAGTTGTGGTAAACAAGGTAATCACAAAGAGAGCTAAGGCTAAGCCCGGTCGGGTTAACTCGTCCTGCAACCGTTTCCCTCTAGACTGGGTGTAGGGGTTGGGAACCAGGGCAAAAAAGGGTTTCCCACTGAAGCTTTCCTGAAAAATCACAAAAAAGCGATCGCCAAATTCGGCTTCAACATTTTTCCGCACTGTTTTGTAAGCTGCATCCGGATTGGTACGGAGTTTACCTCGACATAAAACCGCTTGGGGACGATACTCCAGATTCTGGAGATAGTAGACTCCCCAAGGAAAACAATTTCGCAGTTCCGTTTCTTCCTGCTTGGTTATTGGACGCAGCCCTAACTTTTCAGCCGCCTGGGAAACGGTTGATCCCGTCGCTGAGTTTTGAGAGGGTGTCGGCATCCGGTTCATCCTGGTAACCGAGTACCTGCCAATAAAGTAGGCAATGAAAACAAGTAAAATTAGGAGTAACCAGAGTTCCATGATGTACAGATACCCATTCGTAATAAAAGCAAAATTTTGACCCAGATGAGTCGGATTAGTCCAAGTGGCTAATGATTACAGACCAATCCGTATTGTGCAACCTGATTTGTATCAAACGGATCATCGTGTTTTTCGTTCCAGATCGTCGCCCAATCTAAAAGCTACTGTGTTCAAATCCCCCCGCCTAGTCCTTAATCACATTTTCGCATTTCCACCCAATCGTGACACCTTAGGAGGTACAGCTTATTTCATTGTAGAGAATGGGACTGGGGTGTTGATTGATTGTCCAGCTTGGCATGATGGCACTCACCAATTTTTGCGGGATCACGGCGGTGTCTCCTGTTTGTTCATTACCCATCGCGGCGGTATTGGCAAAGCCCAGGAAATTCAGGAAGCCTTTGGCTGTAAGCTGGTGATTCAAGAACAAGAAGCTTACCTGCTACCCAGCGCCAACGTTACTCCCTTTCAGCGAGAGTTGGCGATTTCTGAGCGTTGTACTGCCTTATGGACACCGGGTCATTCTCCGGGTTCCGCTTGCCTTTACTACAACCAGGAAGGGGGCGTATTATTTTCTGGACGCCATTTGCTACCGAACCCAGAGGGAGAACCTGTACCGTTACGAGTGTCAAAAACATTTCACTGGCAACGACAACTTCGCAGCCTCCAATTTCTCCTTGATCGCTTTACGCCAGATACTCTAAGTTATCTTTGTCCGGGGGCAAACACCGGGGCGCTGCGGGGGAAAGGCGCGATCGATCAGGCTTATAAATGGCTGTCTCAAATTGACCTAGTTTGATGGTGTAGGGGCGGGTTTTACTACTATCGTTTCTTCCCTAACCCCGATGTCACTAAACCCGCCCCCACTAAATTTTGACGGCTCAGATCAGCTCTAATTTAATTTTGGCGTTCCCTGAATCCCAAGAAGGGCGGGTTTAGTTCAGTTATCGGTTGATGCCAAAACGTTATGGGTAAAACCCGCCCCTACAGAATCGGCTTCCAGGCTCCCCCAGCTCCCCCAGCTTCCCCTGCTCCCTCTGCTCCCCCAGCTTCCTCTACTCCCTCATCTCCCTCATCTCTGACTTATGCGGCTTTAGCGGCTAAGACAGAATTCCCCGTCAATAACTCCACGGCGGCTTGATATTGGCGATCTGAGGCTGTACCCGCACGAGTCACAGGCATCGGATCAAGAGACACTTCCCAATCGGGCGTAATCCCTAACTTGTTGATATCTCGATGATTGGGCGTCTCGTATTTGGCAACGGTTACGGCTAACCCTGATCCATCGGATAAGTCAAATAAGGACTGAATTAAACCTTTCCCAAAGGTTCGTTCCCCGACAAGTTCTGCTCTACCATTATCTTGAAGTGCGCCTGCTAAAATTTCACTGGCACTGGCACTTCCCTGGTTGACTAATACAACTAATGGTGCTTCTGTAACTGCCTGTCCAAAAGCATCAAAACTGCCCATCATGCCATTGCGATTAACGGTATAGACAATAGTGCCACGATCCAGCCAGAGACGAGCAATTTCTAAACCCGCCTGCAATAAACCGCCGGGATTATTCCGCAGATCGAGAATGTAAGCATTTGCCCCTTCTTTCTCTAATCGGTTAATGGCAGCTTCGATTTCCGTGGGCGCATTGGCACTAAATTGGGTTAAGCGAATGTAGCCAATGGGGATGTTGTTGGATTCAGAATCGAGTGCGGCATAAACTGGATTGAGGGCAATGCGATCGCGCACGAGTTCAATCACTCTAGGTTCTTCGTCTTTACTCTGAATTGAGAGGGTTACACTTGTGCCAACAGGTCCACGCATCCGGGCGGCAGCTTCATCAAGGGTTAAGGCGGCTGTGGTTTCGCCATCAATTGCCACAATGCGATCGCGCGGTTGAATTCCGGCTTCCTCGGCGGGAGATCCAGCGATGGGCGCTACAACAGCTAATTGTCCGGTTTCATCATCAAGGGCAATTTGTAACCCCACACCAGACAGTTCACCAGATGTATTCACCTTGAGACTGCGATATTGACTCGGTTTCAACAGTCGCGTGTAGGGATCATCCAGAGTAGCTAACATGCCCTCAATCGCCTTATACGTGGCATCACGGTTCTCTAAATCCTTCTTCAGAGTTTTCTGGCGCACCAGCCACCAGTTTTGCTCGTTAAAGGAGTCATCCACATACGCTTGCGAGACAATCCGCCACGCTTCGGAAAATAGTTGTTGTTCTTGAGTCGATGCTGAAGCTGAGGGAGTCCACCCCACCCATAGCAGGACAATTTGGCAAAGGATTATCAGTCCAACCCAGAATGATCGTTTTGGCATAACTCAACAAAAATTAACGCTAGGCTTTGATGCTCTCATTTATCCAGTGTGGCAAAGTCTGAGACAATAAGTGTGCCAGGGGTACAGTTTTCCGAGGGAGAAGGGAAGCAGGGGGAGCGATGTAGAGACGTGCCATGGCGCGTCTGGGAGCTGGGGGAGCTAGGGGAGATGTAGGGGCGGGTTTTACCGCTAACGTTTGGTTTTCACCCTGATATCCCTAAACCCGCCCCGACAGAGTGTAAGTAGTTTTCAACAAATGACAAAGGACGTAGCTTGCTTCTCAAGGAAGCGAGTATGACGCATGACAAAGGACTACTCTTGTCAAGTTATGTTACATTTCTCATAGAGCAATTTCAAATCGGGTCAGTGTTCCCGATACAAAGATTCCGCCCCAGCGGTATTCAACACGCTAGTCCCAGAGCTATCTCATTTCCGGATAGACTTAACCCTATCCAGGATTAGCTCACACGCAAACAGCAATATCCTTCTAACAATTCTGGCTTCATGTTTTCTAAGCAGGTAACTGAATCAAAAGCTTTTAACTGGTTTCAGGAGCGTCTAGAAATTCAGGCATTAGCTGAAGACGTAACATCAAAGTACGTTCCTCCCCACGTTAATATCTTCTACTGTCTCGGTGGAATTACTCTGGTTTGCTTTATTATCCAGTTCGCTACTGGATTCGCCATGACCTTCTACTACAGACCAACAGTCACTGATGCATTTGCGTCTGTGCAGTACATCATGACTGACGTCAACTTCGGTTGGCTGATCCGTTCCGTCCACCGATGGTCTGCCAGTATGATGGTGCTAATGATGATTTTGCACGTCTTCCGGGTTTATCTGACAGGCGGATTCAAAAAGCCACGGGAATTAACCTGGGTAACAGGCGTAATCTTGGCAGTCATTACCGTTTCCTTTGGCGTGACAGGGTACTCTCTACCTTGGGATCAAGTGGGCTACTGGGCGGTCAAAATCGTCTCCGGTGTTCCTGATGCGATTCCTGTAGTTGGTTCCTTAATCGTTGAACTCATTCGTGGCGGTCAAAGTGTGGGTCAAGCTACCTTGACTCGCTTCTACAGCCTGCACACCTTTGTTCTTCCTTGGCTCATTGCCGTCTTCATGCTGCTGCACTTTATCATGATTCGCAAGCAGGGTATCTCTGGTCCCCTCTAAACTGCGATTCCTGACAAAGACGTGCTACTCTTTGTTGATTAAGGACATTTAAAATCATGTCAATTCTGAAAAAGCCGGATCTCAGCGATCCCAAATTACGCGAAAAGCTGGCTCAAGGCATGGGTCACAACTACTACGGTGAACCTGCTTGGCCCAATGACCTGCTTTACACCTTCCCAATCGTGATTATGGGGACAATCGCGTTATGCGTTGCTCTAGCTGTCCTCGATCCAGCTATGGTTGGCGAACCCTCTGATCCGTTTGCCACTCCCCTAGAAATCCTACCGGAATGGTATCTCTATCCCTCATTCCAAATTCTGCGTGTTGTTCCTAATAAACTGTTAGGGATTGCGTTGACGGGAGCGATTCCACTCGGTCTAATCTTGGTTCCCTTTATCGAAAACGTCAACAAGTTCCAAAACCCCTTCCGCCGCCCAGTGGCAACCACTGTCTTTATGATTGGTACCCTGGTTACGCTGTGGATGGGTATTGGCGCAACATTCCCCATTGACAAATCCTTTACTTTGGGTCTGTTCTAAACGGTTCAAATTCTTTGAACTTAACACCTGTCGCTGTCTTAGTTATCTTTCAAGCTAAGGCAATGGCAGGTGTTATATTGTCAAGTATTCCTAGAAACCGGGTTTCTCGTCAGGATGACAACGCATATCCACCTTTCACCCAAAGAAACCCGGTTTCTTGACCGATGTCCTAGGGAATAGAGAACAGGGAACAGCAAAATAGAACTTATTAGAGTAGTATTGGGGGTTAGGAATAATTTAAACATACAGCATTAGTAGGTCGGGGGAAACGAAACAATTGGCAAATCTAAAGAATACCCCAACTCATCATTTATTTGTTTTTCTAGAGATTTTTGCGATTGAAGGCGGTATTCAATCTTACGTCAAAAATATATTACAAGCGTATATATCCATTCAAGCTCAAACTGAAGCCGATATAGGGGCTGAGGTATTTTTACTCCGGGATAGCCTAGGATGCGACAATCCGTTTGATGTTCCCTGTCTAAAATTCCATTACCTGAAAACCAAACCCCCAATGTTAGGGCGTCTCCGGTTAGCCGCAGCGCTGGGGCTTTGTTTATGGCAAAAACGTCCAAAGCATGTCTTTTGTGGTCATATTAACTTAGCCCCTCTAATTCAGTTTCTTTGTCAGCCATTGGGTATTCCTTACACTGTTTTGACTTATGGTAAGGAAGTTTGGCAGGAATTACCCAATTCCCAACGTCAGGCGCTGACTGGTGCGGCTCAAATCTGGACAATTAGTCGCTACAGTCGCGATCGCGCTTGTGCGGCGAATGGGTTAGATCCCGATCAGATAAAGATTTTACCCTGTATGGTGGATGGTGATGCCTTTACTCCGGGTGACAAGTCTCCAGCGTTAATTCAGCGATATGATTTGGCAGGGGCTAAAGTATTAATGACTGTAGCACGTCTGTGGTCAGGGGATATTTATAAGGGAGTAGATGTGACGATTCGCGCCCTCCCCAAAATCGCGACGGTTTTCCCAGATGTAAAATATTTAGTCATTGGGCGCGGTGATGACCAGCCTAGATTAGCACAATTGACTCAAGAACTTGGTGTTCGCGATCGCGTGGTTTTTGCTGGGTTTGTTCCTACTAGTGACTTAGTTGAACATTACCGCGTCGCGGATGCTTATATCATGCCCTCTCAAGAAGGTTTTGGTATTGTTTATCTAGAAGCCATGGCATGTGGCAAACCTGTATTAGCTGGGGACGCCGATGGATCGGCTGATCCCCTACAAGATGGGCGTTTAGGCTGGCGAGTACCGCATCGTGATCCAGACGCCGTAGCAGCAGCCTGTATTGAAATCCTTAAAGGCGAGGATCAGCGCTGTGATGGGGAGTGGTTGCGAGAACAATGTCTGGCTCAATTTAGCCGAGATGCTTTTCAGGAACAGTTTAAACAACTCTTATATAATTTACCTTGATCAACCCAAAAAAGGCAGTAGGGAAGCCCGTTTCTTGAATGAAAGACAAGCTACCCCACCGCCGTCTTATAGTATGGGTCATGAAAGATACCAAGGTGTCATTCCTGACTGTTTTGATAACTGAATCAAGGTTTAGAAGGGAAAAGTTGCACTAAACCCGAACAACCCACTGCCTAATTAGGAAAAATTACTTACTGTCTTGAGATCCTTAAATTCCCCCGTGAAATCAGAAGCCTACACTGAACTCGGACAGTCAGTGTAGGTAGTTCACAACTGTTCTAACTCTTCCTTAAACAAAACATCAAGGAAAATGGCAGAACCTGTAAGATAGGCAATTAAAATCAAGAGTGTCAGCATAACCATCACCTCCACTAGGAAATACGTCCACTTGGCTAGAGGTTATGCACATTAGTTGCAATTCTTTACAATCTTGGTCAACGCCCGGTTTTGCGATCGCCAGTCTTTGTGCCAATCGCCACCACCCTGCGCTGAACCTGGGAATGTTTCACACCTTAACCCGAATACCCCTAGTCGCGGACTACCGCTCTGTTTACATCTTTTCATTTTTGCGATCGCATGGGCAATAGAAATACCCGAACAAAACCTTTGATTTTACCGTAAATCGGCGAAAATAGGAAATGCAAATGAATTATTCATAATTCATAACCCTCCCTCATCGCCTTTTGATAGGCTTTAACCTGCCAATCAATTCCCGTAATCGCCGTTCCCACCACCACAGCATCAGCGCCTAACTGGAGGGCTTGTTGTGCCATCTGGGGCGAGGCAATCCCCCCTTCACAGATAGTTGGCACATCTAACTGTTCGACGATTTGAGACAAAAGTTCAAATCCTGGGGGTTGAAGATGTTGGGTTGAGGCGGTGTAACCATAAAGAGTTGTTCCGACAACATCAGCCCCAGCTTTCACGGCGGCGGTTGCACTTTCCAGCGTATCGATATCCGCCATAACTGGCTTACCCAATTCCGCGTGAATTCGGGGAATTAATTCAGAGAGGGTTTCCCCACCAGGGCGTTGTCGTAACGTAGCATCAAGAGCAATAATATCAGCCCCGGCTAACGCGATCGCTTGGGCATGATGGAATTGAGGGGTAATGTAAACTTCAGATCCAGGTATTTGTTGTTTCCACAAGCCAATAATCGGCGTTGTCGGACATTGCTTTCGCACCGCTTGAATATGGGCAGGGGTATCAATTCTTACCCCAACCGCGCCCTGATTCACAGAGGCTTGTGCCATCGCCGCAATCACCAATGGATCATGGAGTGGCGAGTCAACGGGGGCTTGACAAGACACGATCAAACCGTGACGTAAGGCTGAAATTAAGTTCTGAGAATTGGCTGTCATATTCAATTGGGGTTAACTAACAGTCCGTAAATATCTAGACAATCATTGACATAACTAGACATTTTTGATGATATAATACAGGAATGTCTAGTTTAACTCCCCAAGAAGCAGCTACTCGACTTTGTGTGACGGTCTTGCACGTTGCACCGATGGGAACTC
>NZ_JAVJNP010000153.1:0-15637 GCF_040217205.1 Coleofasciculus sp. A1-SPW-01
ACGAACAGACTTTTGTATTGTTCCGGCGCGGAGGGGCATCCCGTGTCGTTAATAAAGCCAAGAGTCTCCTAAACAATAGTCGGATTGTCTTGGAAGCCTACACCATACCTGTACTCAGGTTGGTGTAGGAGTATGTCACAAAAGCACTAAGTTACCTTGAGTGTCATTCCCCAATTTTTTTACGTTTAACCTGTAAAGTCAGTAATGGTTATCGAGCAATGACCCACAGGGATATTTCCCTTTTTGACTCGATGTCCTTGAATTTCAGTGTTTCCGTAGACAACAGATCCATTCTGATCTCAGCAGGTAAGCCATCAAGTTGAGGAAATGAACAATGTCTAAATCACTGTCTAAAGGGGTTGTAGACTTGGGAGTGCAATTAGTGAATGAAGAAATTGACAATGCCCTGGCAGTTTATGGTAATGAACCCTACAACGAACTATTTGCCCAGCCCGATGTACGTCAACGACTGGTTGACTACGTGATGGCGGCTATTCCTGAAACCTATACTCAGGTAAACACAACGGCGAACGGTTCTGTGCCAACGAAAATCCCTTACCATTCTTTAGAACTGCGTTTGCGGGTTGAAACGTATGCTCATTGGGGAATAGAGTATATTCTACACACTCAATCAGACTGGCATCCTCCCGCGTCCCTGCCCAATGTTCAATTCTATACCTTGCCTTGGAACTATACCCATCTTTTTGCCCCAGCTTTTTCATGAGATAAGCTGGATCAAGTCCTGTTAATTGCCCATAATAGCAATGCTGTAACAGTAGGGGTTTTAGGCTTTTTTTATTATGGGTGATTTGCTGGACATCATAATAAAACCGCGCTGCGCTAGTCTTCGTAAGTCAGTCAAACTTGGGGATAAAGCGTTTTGTTAATCCTTTATCCTGCTTCTGAGTAAGACTTTTGACCAACTGATAACGTTACTGAGGTTATTGATGATGACTCAACTCTTATACTCTCGGCTCAATGACAGTCGGAATCTCATGCTTTGTTACTATATCAATGGAACGGGCAAAACCTTAATTGCTCGGATTGCTAATATTCCAAATTGGAAATTTGAACGAATTATATTTCCCCAGGAACGTTTATTTTTTGAAGCCCCTCCCCAAGCTCAACTCGAACTTCATCGCAATGGGGAAACCGCAATGACGTTAATCGATAGTATTCCCTGTAGTTATCTAAAAGTCCGAGAAGAGAAGAGTCAAGTTCAGGAAACGTTATGGCATCAAATTGCTTGATTGCCAGAACATCCTAATTCTATAACTAGCTTTGACCTAAACTAACTTGAATTAGCGAGTATCTTAACGTATTTAGCCCGATTAACTGAAAATTTTTCCACTAAAAACGTCTCCGTAAATCGCACTTGGTTCAATTTGGCGAATAGGATTAGGGGAATCATAAACCATTAATAGCGCATCCGATTCTCCTAAGCAGGGAAACAAGGCTAAACCTTCGGCGCGATCGCATCCGGGAATAAAGGGTAAGTCAAATAGGCGTTCTAACTCTCCGGAGGCTTGCGCCGTTATACTATCGGCTGAACGGTCTAAAATAGATTTGAGGCTGAATACACGGATAGCCCCTTCTAAATCCATTGTTGGTCCAGCCAGAATCAGCAAATCGTCTCCTTGCCAACAGAGTTCCCGCACTCCTAAACCATTGAGATCGATAAAGTGCTTGAGATAGCGTTTCCCGTTGTCCCCAATGTTCTCTAGGGTTAAGATACCGGGTGCAGATTCAGCCACTTTGATTTCTAGGATAACTGCCCAACCCCGGAGAACCGGACCCCGACAACCCAAAAATACGCGATCGCCTCGCACCGCCAATCCTTCGATATCTAAGCCATTATCCTTACTGGGTAAGGGATGGGTAACAAAGGGACCTAAGTGACTATCATCGATTAAGGCATCCATGAGAATATTACTCGCCTCTGTCTTTTGCAGACAGGCGGCGGTCAATTTTTCCTCTGGATTATCCGGGAGAGAAGATACCTTTAATAATTCGCCATTCACGATAGGAATACGAGCAAGTAAATATCGATTCACATCGGTTTTAATCGTGGCAAGGCGTTGGATATCTTTTTCTACGTTTTTCCCCTTGGGTTTGCCGCGTTTGGTGCTGTGGGAACCCGTGATCCAAAGATAATTGTCGGCATAATCAATTCCTTCAATATCAATTTCATCATCTTGATTAAACAATTCGATGAAATCGGCTAGACAATAGGATTGGTGATTGCCAAAAACACAAGGTTCGATCAGCGAGAGGCGTTCCACATTTATCCCTTCATCAGAACCCAGCCACAAACTACCATCCGGTGTAAATGTGGCGGCTGAGAGTTCGTTAATCAGGTCTTCGTCTGACGAATTAAACTGTAAAAGGACGCGGCTGAGTAAAAAGGGATTAGACATAATCGGGAACTGATTGGGGAAATTAAAGATGGTAGAAACGTTGCCAGCAATATCTCTACAGGCTACATTTTACTACATCGGAGTCCAATCCTATACTTTTATTGGGCGAAATTAAGACCATGATTTGATCTCCTTGTTTTACAAGAATGACATTGGCTCATCTTCCAGGAAAGAGAATAAAACTCATCAAAACCCTTGTACCACTATCAGGAAAAATGTACCCTTGCTTCCCCAGCTTCCCCACAAGACTTATTCAGCACCCCCTACTTATCTCCCCTCACACAATGCCCGAAAATCCTGGGGATTGGCATCATTAATCGTTGGCGATTCTGAATGATGTTGTAAATAATCCTCCAACCAAGAACAACTGCGTTCGACTAAATCCGCTAAATCCAAATTCCACAAAATAACCGTCGTGTCTTGAGACGCTGATGCCAAAATATTACCATCAGGACTGAAACTGACGCCAAACACAGCATCCTGATGACCGACAAAGGAGTTAATTAAATGACCGGTTTGCCGACTCCAAAGATTAACGGTTTTGTCATCACTCCCTGATGCAATAAAGTTGCCATCGGGACTAAAAGTTACCCAATTAACTGAACCATTATGTCCCTTCAATGGACGCACTAATTTGCCCTCTCGACTCCACAGATTGACCGTTCCATCATTACTCGCTGAAGCAATCAACTCGCCATCGGGACTAAAGGTTACCCAATTCACGGAATCTGTATGCCCCCTCAATGTTTTGATCAACCTGCCGTTACGACTCCAAAGTTTTACCATTTTATCGTCAGAGGCTGAAGCAATAAAAGACCCATCAGGACTAAAACTTACGCCCCACACTGTTCCCTGATGACCGCTTAAGGTTTTCTCCAATTTGCCATCAATTTGCCATAGTTTTACTGTTTTATCCGCGCTACTAGATACGAGTCGCTGACCATCGGGACTAAAATTAACACTGGTTACTCCATCCTTATGTCCGGACAGGGTTTTCTGCCAGGTTCCATCTGGATTCCAGAGTTTAATTGTCTTATCGTCACTGCCTGTGGCTAGGGTTTCACCGTTGTCTGAAAAACTAACACTATTAACCGAATCTTGATGTGCGGCAATTGTTTTTAACAATTGCCCCTGACGAGTCCAAAGTTTCACTGTATTATCCCAGCTAGCGGTAGCAATTCTCTGACCATTGGCGGAAAAACTGACACTGCTGATGGGTTGGCTATGTCCAGGAATCGGTTGCAACATTCCTCCCTCAACTTGCCAGAGTTTGATGGTATTATCAGCACTAGCAGATGCCAAGATTTTGCCATTGGGACTGAATCCTAATCCCAGAATCGCTTTACCATGTCCCTGTAATGTGTCAATTAATGTACCATCGGGACGCCAGAGTTTAATCGTATTGTCGTCACTTCCAGACGCTATCATCTGACCATCTGGACTATAAGTAACGGCAATTACAGCATCTTGATGTCCGGATAGGGTGTTGAGTAATCTGCCATCAGTTCGCCACAGTTTGACAGTTTTATCTGCACTAGCAGAGACTAGATATTGTCCATCGGGACTAAAACTGATGTCGAGTACAGGTTGATTGTGGGCGGTTAAGGTTTCGAGTAATGTACCATCCGATTGCCAAAGTTTAATCGTTTTATCACGACTGGCGGATGCAATCAACTGACCATTGGCAGAAAAACTTACATCTAACACCCAATGATTATGACCGGAAAGGGTTTTCAGTAGCTTTCCGTCGTCAATACGCCAGAGTTTAATTGTATTATCTTCACTGGCAGAGACAAGCCGTTGACCATCGGGACTAAAGCTGATACTGTGGACGCGATCGCCATGTCCAGTTAAGGTTCTTAATAATCGACCCTCGCGACTCCAAAGTTTAATCGTATTATCCTCACTCGCCGAGGCTAATATCTCGCCCTGAGGACTGAAGCGAACTGCATACACCCCCTGATTATGTCTCCCTACTTCGTTCAACCATTCCCCTTGCTGACTCCACAGTTGAATTGTTTTATCCCTAGACGCCGATGCAATTAATTTCCCATCGGGACTAAAGCTAACGCTACTCACCCAATCATTATGTCTAGTTAAACGGTTGCGTTCTTTCACGCCATATACCACCTGTTGCAATGTAGAAATCACCCGCATCCGGGTTTCTTGCGTCACGCCTAGGGCCTGTTTTAATTCTTTAGCAGCGGATAAACTTTTCAGTAAAGCGTCAAATTTACGGTTGGACGCAACCAAGGCTTCGGCTGAAGCATTCAGGGCAATTAATCGGGCATTGGTTTCACTAAATACTGCCCGAAATACCAGTCCGACGGCAATCACCGCCAGGGTAGCTAACGTCACGCCCGCAATTCGGGCTTCTTGCAAACGGCGTCGTAGAACTTGATTCAATTTCCCCTCGGCTTGCTGTTGCTTTTCCACCGCAGCCGCATGTTTTTTCGTCGCCGCTGATAATTTAGACCGCAGGCTTTTTTCCCGAATCAGTTGTTGGATCTTATTTTGACTCTCTTTATCTTTTTGCCGCAGTTCTTCCAGTTCTTTTCGCAGGCTGTTTTGTTCGTTTTGGCGGATAAATTCTACCAGGTAATCGTGAACCAGTTGATAGCGATGGGTGGGAATTTCGGGTAACAGGAAGACTAAGCCGGATTTCTCTAATATTTCTAAGATTAAATCCAGTGGCTGGGCGTCAATATCCGATTCAATGACTAATTCAGCACGGGTTTTTAAGGGACGATTATTATTTTCATCGGTGAGAAGTTGCAAAACTAGCCAAGCCGCCTGTTCGTTTTCTGCGCCACAATCTTTTAGGGCTTTTTCCAGGAAACGTTCCGCCAGCTTTTCCACGGGTCCCCGTTGTCGATATTGTGCCAGCGTGGTGATATTTTCAGCTTGTAGCTGCGCCCCCACCACTTGCAATTCAATTGGACGAACTTCTCCCAGTTCTCGACCTAAATCTTGGACTAAGGCATCAATTAAGGCAGGTTCTAGGTAAAAATGGGCGCGTTCGGTGAGGCTTTGGATCACCGCCCGGGCATCGGGACGGGAAAAGTTACCTAACGGATAACGATTTTTGCGATCTAATATATTATTGTCGATTGCCTCTAGATTCAGTTTCTCGAAGTCTAATAAGTAGTGTAAAAAGTCTTCGCGAATGGAAATAATAACTTTGACAAAGGAGAGATCTAAACAAGTCTGGAAAAACTGATGAAATAAGCGCGTTTGCTGGGGAGAAGCATGTCCCAGGAAAAATTCCTCAAACTGGTCAAAGATTAACACGGTTAAGATATTGCGATCGGCGTTATCTCGTAACAGTGCCAGCAGTTGGTTGAGAATGGCTTGATCAGAATCTTCCTCACCTAGGCTTTCTGAGGGGGTATACGGCTCAGATTTAGACGGGGTTAACCCAGACAGGGCAGTTCTGACGCCTTTATCCAGTTCCTTAATCCAATCAGTGTACACTTGCAGTACCACAGGTAACACTAAGCGATCGCCTAATGCTCTATGCTTGAGGGCAGGAACTAAGCCAGCGGAAACGATGGAACTCTTACCGACGCCAGAAGGTCCATGAATCACCGTCAATTGACAATCCGCTCGACTTAACCGTTCAATTAAACGTTGTACATCCTGTTGACGCCCGGATGCGGCAATTTCTTGTGCCACAATTTCTTGCTGTTCGACTGGGCTTAAGGTAGGATTAGATACGGCTCGTCGAGGCTGGAGACGAGCCGCACCAATGAAGGCACGAAATCCATAGAGTTGTTCGACTGCCCCTTGTTCTTGTTTAATCTGAAAGGCTTCTAAATAACGGTGTTGCTCGAAGTACAGCCGCCGTAGGCTTTCCAGCAGATATAAGTAACGTTGGGGTTCGTAGAGATAATCGCTTTTGGCAATGGCATCCGCTAAGTCTTGACTCGCCCGGTTCAGGTGCTGGGTGGCTTCTGCCGATTGACGCAACTGATGATAGGATTTGACAACGATGAGTTGATAGAGTTGAGTCAATAGATAGGGATGTAAGCCTTGGTAGTCTTGAAGTTGATCCGAGACCGATTCTAACCGGGAGAGGGCTTGCCGTGCCCAGTGATTGGCATCATTCCAGCGCCGTTTCACGAGGGCGACTTCGGCTAAAAAGCCGTAATCTTGCGCCAGTTGGACGGGGGAACCATAGTGTTGATGTACCTGTAAGCACTGTTGGGCGACGTGTTGCAGGGAGTCCCAGCCTTCCAAATGTTGCAACACTTCCGCCTGTTGAGTAATAAACTGCGCCACTAAATCCGGACGTTCCGCCCGTTCAAACGCCTCAACCGCTTGCTGTAGATAGGGCCAAGCTTCTTCCCAGTTGCGATGTCGTTGCGCCCGATGCAAGTCTGCATTCCGACAATAACATAAGCCTAAATGAAATAGGAGAACGCCTTGACGTTCTAAGTTATTGGTGACGCGCCAATACCAAAGGCTTTTTTGATAACGGATAACGGCGGCATCGATATAATCATTGGCATAATCATATTGCCCTAAAACAAATTGCAGACTGGCTTCTAGTTCCGGCGTAATAGTTTCTTGGCGCTGTTCTAAGTCATGGAGGGCGCAGTCAAGTTCGGCGCGGGAGCGACATCCTGTGGCTAAATTGAGATTGGCATGGTGGGTACAGATACGCCACGGCGCATATCGTCCCGGAGTTCCTTTTAATACAGTTTTAAATAGAGAGTCTGCTTTTTGTTGCAGCAAATCGAGGAGTTCATCGGTAGCAATTTCAAACTTAATTGGAGTCGCCGCCCAACTGCTAAAATCAGGGGCAGAACGGACGAGTTTGTGCAATACTTCGTCATTCACCCATAAGACTAGGGGGAAGGGTAAGCGTTTGCGAAATTCATCCCGCACTTGGTTGGTGGAGGTGAGTAAATCCTCCAACGCTTCCACGGATTCTAATCCCAGGATAATTAAGGCGGGAGGGGGATCAATAAAGCTCGGATTAGCTCTAATTTTAATTTCTTCTCTCCCAGCTTCCCCAGCTCCCTCTGCTCCCCCAGCTTCCCCAGCTTCTCTATAATTCCTGTCCACATAATTCTGAATCGTGGTGTAAAGGGTGGTGACGGATTCGGGGAGAACTAATTCCTGTATTTGATATCGACCTTGAGCGCGTTCGTGCAGTTGGTGTAATATACGTTTCTGCAAACGCTTGTAATTACAGCGCACTAAGACAAGGGAGAACTCACCCTGAGAAAAGGCGATCGCGCGATCGAGGGCGTTCAATGAACTCTGATTATAGTTGGTAACGTCTTCGGGTTGTTTGGTTTCAATCATTGGGAAACGTTGTTCCTGGTTCGTCCCGCGTGGGATTGATGGCAACTGGACGACAGGGTAAAACAGCAGTGAACTTGACTTTCTTCTTTTAGTGTGATACATCACGACCGGAAAGAACAACGTTTGCTTCGGTGGGTTATCCGAATAGGGGATATCTTGGCGTTAAATGTATTGAGGGTTAAGGTGCGATCGAGGTTCCTTTGACGGCTATAACCCAACCCATTTAAAATATAGGCAAATGTGCAATGGGCGACCTGAGTAAGGGCGACCCGAGTAAATTGAATAGACGGGTATTATTAAGTAATGCAAGCGGGTCGCCCCTACCGATTATTAATTTGACCAAACGGATGATTCAGAGAAATTGACATGATCACAATTGTAGGGGCGAGTCGCTGCTTAAATGTGGAGGTATGAGAATTAACCTAACTCGACTCGCCCCAGTCTAAATGTAGGCGGCGTCAGAGCATGACCGAGGATAGGGGATGAATCCAATTAATTTGAGTTAACAGGTAAAACGAAAATGACGGCGTATACGATAGATTTTAACCCAGTTATTCAGCTAACCGATGACCAATTTTATCAATTATGTCGGGCTAATCCTGATCTGAAATTTGAACGCAATTCCCACGGAGAATTAATTATTATGCCCCCCACTGGCGGAGAAACCGGGAATCAAAACTTTGAACTTGTCATTGATTTCGGGATATGGAATCGCCAAACTCGATTAGGGGTTGGGTTTGACTCCTCTACCTGCTTTAAACTTCCTAATGGCGCTAATCGTTCTCCGGATTTAGCTTGGGTTAGACAGGAACGGTGGGATGCTTTGTCTCCAGAACAACGAACAAAGTTTCCACCAATTTGCCCCGATTTTGTTGTGGAATTGATGTCTCCTTCCGATACGTTAAAAGCCACCCAAGATAAAATGAAGGAATATATCGAGAATGGCACCCGTTTGGGCTGGTTAATTGCGCCGGAACAGAGGCGAGTAGAAATTTATCGTCCCCAGCAAGCTGTTGAAATTTTAGAGGCTCCAGATACTCTTTCTGGAGAAGAGGTGTTACCAGGATTTACCCTGGATTTACGTTCTCTTTGGTGAAAATTCTTAGTTTGTAGTAAGGGCTTTAGCCCTCAATAAGCCTAGGCGAAGAGAATTCACGGAACTCGACCCACTTACCTAGAGCCTACACCAACTGGATTATAAACATTAATGGTTGGGAGCAGGGCGGGTTTATTGAATTAGGGGGTTTGTCGCCACAGGTAACGGTAAAACCCGCCCCTACACTACCTTAGAGCCTTCTGTGCTTAAACGGCTTGAGACTCTAATGAACAAACCCGCTCATTCAGGCGTGATACGATCCTTAACTCATGGGGATAGCGGGGACGTGGATCATCCACTAACCAGATCGGGGGAACCATCATGGGTTCATAAAAGTCAATACGATGTGTGGTTCCTGGTTGTGCTTTCAATTCCACCAGAGAACCGGGTAGATATTCAAAGGCTTCATCCCAATCGATCGCTGTCTCGACATCCATAAGATTATATCAATGTGATTACCGCAACCTACCCACCGATCCACTGCACTGATCTGAGTCAAAACTCTCAGGTAGATTCTATTTCTGTATCTAATGATACTTTTTTGCGGTAATACTCGTCTATTTCTGGAGGAATAAATTTACAAATCCTGACATTCTCAGGTTTTGATGACAAGACAGCAGAACTGACGTAAGGCAGAAATAAGGCTAACAGCTCCCCCAGCTTCCCTTGACTGCACTTAGTCATCTACCCCTATGGGGGGAATTGGCGTATTCTAGTATCCGTCTATAGTAAAAAACTAAGCCTTCCCTGACTGACATTAGCTAGCGATCGCACTCACCCAGCAACCTAACCGCCTCCTCTTTCCCGGCGTGAATTAAGGACTATGACCAATGTACCCCCTCCCAGTAACGAACCGGAATCCAATTCCAATGAACAACCGGAATCTCCACCGCCTCGGCGATCGCGACGTCGGCGTTGGTTAATTGGGATCAGTATCATCCTGCTGGTGGGAATCGCTGGGGGGATGGGTTTTGCGTGGTATTTTATCCAACAGATGTTGGCACCCTTGGTGGCGAGAAACCTCACCCAACTCCTGCAACGCCCCGTGGAAATTGGCGAGGTTGAACGCTTTTCCCTGACTGGGTTGCGCTTTGATAGCGCCGCCTTACCCCCTACGGATACCGAACCCGATCGCGCCTCGATTGAAGCAGTGGAAGTTCAGTATGATTTACTTCCCCTTATATTCGACCGTCGGTTAGAATTAAACGTTACCCTAATTGAACCCGATGTCTATATCGAACAAGCTGTCGATGGATCATGGATGCCCTTGGAACTTAAAGAGCAAGGAGAACCCGGTCCAATTGAGGTAGATTTACAACAGTTAGGGGTGCGGAATGCCGAGGTGGTGCTTGTGCCTCGATCAACGGAAGGCAAACCGCAATCCCCCGTCGCGATCGCAATTCCCCAGGGGAGTAGTCAATTCTTACAAGACAATGACATCATTCGCTTCGATGTCCAAGGTGAAATCGCGAGTGGTGGAACCTTTAACCTACAGGGCGAACACCTCTTTCCCACTAGCGCCACCCACTTACAAGTTGATGGGCAAAATGTCAAGGCTAGTACCCTAGATCGCCTGATTCCCCTACCCCTAGACGTGAATGCGGGTAATGTTGGTGGGGACTTAGAAATCACGATTAAACCCGATCAACCCCTCCAGTTTCTGGGAAACGCCACCCTCAACAACGTAACCGCCCAAGTTCCCCAACTCCCCCAAGCCTTTGCCAATACCAATGGGCGATTACGCTTCAAAGAGACAACCATTCGCTTAGAAGATGTAACCACCCAATTCGGGCAAATTCCCGTCACGGCTAATGGTAGTGTGGATCTAGAGACAGGATTTAATCTCACCGCCCAAACCCAAGCGGTACAAATCAAGACCGTTTTACAAACCTTTAATCTCGAAGAAACGCCCGTTCCCCTGTCCGGAGAAGTCAAAGCCGCCCTGCTAGTCACAGGTTCGTTGACCCAACCCCTAGTGAAGGGAGAAGCCGTTACCACGAAACCGACTCAGATTGATCGCGTCACCTTCAGCACGATCAGTACCGATTTTACCCTCACTACACCCGCCCAACCGCAAGATCCCACCCGCCTCGCCGTTCGCAACCTGCAAGCCCAACCCGCCATCGGTGGCAAAATTACTGGAGAAGGTGTGATTGAACTGGGGGAAAAGGGAGGATTGCAATTTAACTTGCAAGCCAATAACCTGCCAACCACAGCACTAGCAAAAACTTACAACACCACCCTACCGATTCCCGTTGGTAACCTCTCCGGAACCGCCAAAATTTTCGGTCCCTTAGATAATCCCCAAAACATCCGCGCCACGGGAAGGGCGACGGTGCAAGCGGCTGGGGGTACAGTCACCGCGACAAATCTGCAAGTTCTGGATAATCGTCTCACCGCCTTAGTCCAAGCCCAAGGGGTGGAACTGTCCCAACTCGCGGATGTACCATCGCAATTTCAGGGGACGGTAGCGGGTCAGTTTACCCTATCAACCCCTTTGGATCAGTTTGCCTTATCCCAGATTCGCGCCCAGGGTAAGGGACGCCTGAGTCTGGCGGGGGGAACGATTGGCGTCGAGAATATCCAACTGTCTCAAGGGCGCTGGCGGGCTAATGTTGATGCTAATGGGGTGCAATTGGGAGAGTTAGCCCCGCAAATTCCGGACGCCCTACAAGAACCAATTAACGCCACGTTTGCCCTGTCTGGTTCTCTGGCAGATCCGTCTGTTTCCGGGATTAGTGGGATTGGTCAAGTGGCGCTGACAGCGGCTGGGGGACGGATTAATCTGGAGGAGGTGACTCTGGACAAGGGGCGTTGGCAAGCCCGGATAGACGCGAATCGGATTCAGTTGGCAGAATTTGCGCCTCAATTACCGCCTCAACTGGAGTCGCCGTTTAGTGGTACGTTTGTGGCGTCGGGTTCCTTAGATGAGTTTTCCCCATCAGCGATTAATGTAGCCGGTGAAGGACAACTGAATGTGGGTGGGGGAACCGTTCAGGTGTCAAATTTGGATGTAAATGCCGGTCGTTGGCAAGCTACAGTGGCGGCGAATCGGGTGGGATTGGCGGGGGTTGTGCCTCAGCTACCGTCGCAATTGTCGGGGAATTTAACCGGAATCATGAATCTGTCCGGGAGTCTGGATCAGTTAGCGCTGGAAACGATTCGGGGGGATGGGAATGCTTTAATTAACCTGGCAGGGGGTGTTGTCCGGGCAAGGGATATTAATCTCGCCGCCGGACGTTGGCAGGCAGATGTGCAAGCAGCGGGGCTGGAGTTGGCAAGGTTAGCACCGGAATTACCGCCCCAATTTGCTGGGGTGTTGGCGGGAAATTTTGACCTGTCAGGGTCTCTTGAGAAGGTAGCACTGGATCAGATTCAAGCCCAAGGTCAGGGCAGATTAGCCGTGGCTGGGGGTACGGTGAGGGCGACGGGGGTACTGTTAAATAATGGGACGCTACAAGCAAAGCTAAACCCTCAAGGGATTGAATTGGCACGGTTTGGGGAACAGTTATCGGGAACCTTAAGCGGCAATGTGGATGTCTCCACCAGTTTAGAGACATTAACCCCGGAAGCGATCGCGCGATCGCTAACGGCGGCGGGTCAACTGCGATTTAGTCAAGGATTTGCTTTAATTGACCGTCCTGTGAATACCACATTTCGCTGGACAGGTCAAGGTATAGACCTGCAACAGTTGACCGCCGAGGGACTGTCTGCTAGTGGGTTTATTGGCGTGAATCCCGCCCAGTTGGATCAGGGAATTGGGGCGGTGGGGAATTTTAACCTAGATGTGGCGGCAAATAATTTAGAGTTAACCGAACTTTCGGCGTATTTACCCCCAGCCGCAGCGGATGTGGATGTGGCGGGATTGGCGGATTTTACGGGTACAATTGCCGGGACAGTGACGAATCCTCGTGTTCAGGGGAATTTAGAACTGGAGGACTTTGCCGTCAGTGGGTTGACCTTTGAAGAGGAACTCGCTGGTTCAGTGACGTTTATACCGGGAGAGGGCGTAGACTTAGATCTACAAGGTGAGACAGATCAGATTGAATTAGCCCTGGGACCCGATTATCTTCCTGTTTCCTTTAACATTCGTCGCGGGGATGCGATCGCCACTGGGACGCGCCAGGGTAATGTGCTACGGGTGAATACAGAAAATATTCCCATCGCCTTGATTAAAGATATCGCCCCGGTGCCTGTCGCCCTGGAGACTCAACCCTTGGTGGGTGATATTTCTGGGGAAGTAGCAATTAATTTGAATACCTTTGACGTGGCGTTAGACCAAGTGGAATTAACCGGTCCCATTTTTGGCAGTCGTTTGCCAGGGGAAGCTGCACCAGGGGAAAATCTGTATAGCCTATCGGGTCGAATTACCCAAACGCCCACGGGACCTGAATTTCAAGGGACGCTGAATATTGAACAGGGGCAACTAGAAACCCTAGTCGCGGGCTTACAGTTAATCGACTTGACCACAACACCACCCACTACCCCCACCGCACCCTTGGATATCGCCCAAGTGGGAATGCCCCAAGCAAAACTGCAAACTCAACTGCGCCGTCTCTCGGAAATTGAAACCCTGCTGCGACAACGGCAACAGGCGGAGGAAGAAGCAGAGATTCTGCCGGATTTAGAGGAGTTAGATGGCACCTTTAGCGGTACGGTACGGATTAGTGGCTCGTTGGCATCGGGAATTAATGCCAAATTTGACATCGAGGGACAAGACTGGGAATGGGGTGATTATCAGGTTAATCAGGCAACGCTTCAAGGCAGCTTCCAAGAGGGGGTACTGACGCTGCTTCCGGTTACCTTGCGATCGGGAGAGAGTTTTGCTACATTTTCCGGGGCTATCGGTGGCGAAACCCAATCGGGTCAGTTACGCCTAGAAAACTTCCCCATCGCCCTAATCCGAGACGTGGTGGATTTACCGCCTGCGATCGGTCCGATTAGTGGGAGTCTGGACGCCACGGCGACGCTTTCGGGGAGTTTAGCGAATCCCCAAGCCAGAGGATCAGTGACGGTAACCGATGCGACGCTGAATCAAGAAGCGATTGAAACCTTGCAGGGAAGTTTCAGTTACAGTGATGCCCGATTGCGGTTCTTAGCCGAAAGTATACCCACAGACGAGGGTGAACCTCAATTGGTGGTTCAGGGGAGTATCCCTTACCAATTACCCGTTCCCGACGCGATCGCCCCAGAGAGTGAGGTACTCCGCCTGAGTGTGAATGTGGAAGACGAGGGGTTGGCTTTATTAAATATCCTTACCCGCCAGCAAGTTGTCTGGAGGGGGGGAACCGGAAGCGTGAATTTGGATATTCAAGGCAGCTTTGATCAAGAAGAAGGTCGTCCGAGAGGAGTGAGGGCACAGGGAACTGCGATCGTAGAAGGGGCAACAATCGCCTCCCAAGCCCTACCCGAACCGCTGACTGATGTGACGGGGGAAATTGAGTTCAACTTTGACCGGGTTGATGTGAATAGCTTGACGGCGAACTATGGTGGCGGTCAAATTACGGCAGCGGGAACCCTGCCCATCTCCCAGCCCATTCCTCAGCCAAATCCACTCACCGTAAATATTGGGGAACTAGCAATTAACCTGAAAGCCCTATATCGAGGTCAGATCCAACAAAGTCAGGTGGTGTTGACTGGGACAGCATTGAATCCCACGATTGGTGGTGAAATTAACTTAGTTGATGGTACTGTACCACTACCTGAGCAAGATGGCAGTGCGGGAACTGCTGTAGGAACTGGGGGTAATACGGAGGAGGGTATTGTTTTCGAGTTTAATGACTTAAAAATTACCCTGGTGGAAGATATTCAAATTAGAAAGGCACCAATTTTGAATTTCCTTGCCGAAGGGACTCTAATAGTGAATGGAACCTTAGAAGATTTGAGACCCGATGGGGTGATTCAGTTAACGCGGGGTCAGGTGAATTTATTTACCACTCAATTCCGGTTGGCGCGGGGGCATGAAAACACGGCAGAATTTATTCCCGGTCAAGGACTTGATCCCTATTTAAATGTACGTTTAGTCACATCAGTTGCCGAAGCGACCCAACGGCGACTCCCGACAAACGCCCAGACTGCCGAAATTGCTGATGTACCTGATTTTGAGTTGGGCGCGGTGCAAACGGTTCGGGTTGTCGCCCAGGTGGAAGGACCGGCGTCTCAACTGGAGGATCGGTTGGAATTGACAAGTACACCTGCACGCAGCGAAGCGGAAATTGTGGCGATGTTGGGTGGGGGATTTGTGGATACGTTAGGGCGAGGGAATAGTACGTTGGGGTTAGCGAATTTGGCGGGTTCAGCGGTTTTGGGACCTGTGGGTAATTTTATTGCGGATGCGTTACCGTTGAGTGAGTTTCGTCTATTTCCGACGATTATTCCTGATGATGAAGAACGGGCTTCGAGTTTGGGATTTGCGGCTGAGGCGGGGGTTGATATCACGCAAAATTTCTCGGTGTCGGTGTTGAAGGAGTTAACCACTGGGGAACCGTTCCAATACAATCTGCGTTATCGGCTGAATGATAATGTGTTATTGCGGGGGGGGACTGATTTTTCCGGGGATAGTCGGGCGATTATTGAATATCGGCGGCGATTTTAGCGCGAGGGTGTAGGGGCGGGTTTTACCGCATTGGTGTCAACTTAAGGGCTAAAAGCAGGGAGAGCGGGGGGAGCAGCTGACAGGTGTAGGTTTTTTACTCTTAGGTGGGGACAAGACAAGGAGGACAAGGATGGAAAGAAGACAAGGGGGGAAAACCGTACAGCATTTTGTTCGGTCAAGCTAACTTCTAAAAGCCGAAACGCCCTATTTTTCGTT
>NZ_JAVJNP010000170.1:0-11160 GCF_040217205.1 Coleofasciculus sp. A1-SPW-01
GATGACAGAGGATACTTCGTTTTTGTTGCACGGGAGAAGGGGGATCGGATGCTCTTGCTCCCCTCTCCCCGGCGTGGGAGAGGGGCTGGGGGTGAGGGGTTGAGCTTAAGTTGACACCAATGGGCATTGCCGTGCCCCTACAGGTAGCGCCTGTGCCGTCAAGAAAGCATAAGTCCTATTACAGTTAATTCGACGGTCAAACATCACACAATAAGACAAAAAAACTGTTCCCCAAGCGTGTCACTTAGACGTCACAATATCAGCTAACGCAGGTTTAACATTGGCATAGTCATAGTTAAAACCGCTGCTAGTTGTGCGCTTAGGTAACACCTTTTGACCCTCTAACACTACCTTAGCCCCCTCTCCCAATAACGCTTCCAAGGCAATACCGGGAACAGGTAACCAGGAGGGACGATTCATCACATCTCCCAACGTTTGGCAAAACTCCGACATCCGCACTGGGTTAGGTGCTGTACCATTAAATACCCCTTCCATCTCATTGCGGGTGAGTGCATTAATAATCAAGTTCACCAAATCCTCTCGGTGAATCCACGAAAACCACTGACGCCCACTACCAATTGGACCCCCAGCAAATAGTTGAAATGGAGGTAACATTTTCGCTAGTGCGCCACCATCACCGAGCACAATGCCAAACCGGAGGATAACCAACCGCACTCCAGCCTCTTTCACCTTTTGGGCTTCCGCTTCCCAAGCCTGACAGACTTGGGCGAGGAAATCATCTCCAGGGGGACTGGTTTCGTCATAGGTTGCTGTTTCGCTAGTCCCGTAATAGCCAATAGCCGACGCATTTACTAAGACACTGGGTTTGGGTTGTGCTTGGCTGATGGCTTCAACAATTCGCCCGGTTCCCAGTTGGCGGCTATCGAGAATGGCTTGTTTCCGTTCCGATGTCCAACGATGCTCACCGATGGGTTCCCCAGCTAAGTTTACCACCCCATCACACCCCGCGATCGCCTCTTGCCAAGATCCCGATTCAGTCGGAGTATAGCCAACAATCTCTAAATCAGGAAACAACCGAGTCGCTTTGGCTCGATTTCGGGTTAAAATCATCGGTTGATGCTCTAGCTCAAGCAGACGCTTGACTAAGCGAGAACCAATAAATCCGGTTGCTCCAGTAATAGCGATTTTCACGATTAACCTACTCTGCTCCCTGTGCTTGTTTGGTATCACCGTAAGCCATACCATTGACTTCGGCATAGCGGTGCATAAAGCGCATGAACCGATCCCAGTGATCTTGGTGCTCGATTTCAAATTCGCAGTCTACCCGCTTTAAATCATCGCCTTCTGGACCACCGAATATAAATTTAACCGATGAGGGTTCCACACTAATCTGCCCTTCTTCATCAATTAAAAGCAAGGCGTTGGCGAATCGTTTGGTATAACTCTGGAACTTTTCTATCGCTTTTAAAGAATCGAAACTCATTAATACTGAACGCACCCCCGAATTCCGATTTCGCCGTAAGCTAACATTGCTCAGTTCTTCAGGAAGTCCTTCAAAAAATTGAATCGATGGTGTTTGGGAAGTCATTTTTAAATGGCGAATACTATATTGTTCAGTATACAAAACTTTATGCCTCTCACCAAAGAGATCCCCGACTTCTTCAAGAAGTCGGGGATCTAACACTCACGAGAAATGACTCAAAACTACACAGCTTGCGGTTGCACTTGCGGCTGGAATTGGAACAGTGAGTACACCACATTGCGACGAATGTCAATCATCATTTCCAAGAAGGTTTCATAGCCTTCTTGCTTATACTCAATCAGTGGGTCTTTCTGTCCATACCCCCGTAACCCCACTGATTCACGCAACGCATCCATTGATTGTAAATGCTCCCGCCACAAGGTATCAATCTGCTGCAAGATGAAGAACCGTTCTGCTTGTCGCATCAATCCCGGTTGAATTTGATCGATTTGGGCTTCTTTAATGTCGTAAGCTTTGCGAACTTCTTCATGCAAGAAAGTTTTAATCTCCGTGACTGTCATATCATCGAGATGCTCCGGCTGGAGATCTTGCAACAAATAGACAAACTCTTGTACCTTGGACACCAAACTAGCTATATCCCATTCTTCTGGTGGCAAATCCGGGTTGACGTAGGCGTCTACGATATCATCCATCGTCTTCTCCGCATATTGGATGACTTGTTCTTTCAAGTCTAATCCTTCTAACACCCGACGACGTTCGGCATAAATTGCCCGCCGCTGATTATTCATCACCTCGTCATATTCAAACACCTGTTTCCGGGTGTCATAGTAGAAAGTTTCTACTTTTTTCTGCGCCCCTTCTAAGGAACGAGTCAGCATTCCCGATTCAATCGGCATATCTTCCTCTACCCGAAACGCATTCATCATCCCCGCCACGCGATCGCCCCCAAAAATCCGCAGCAAGTTATCCTCTAAGCTGAGGAAAAACTTCGTCGAACCCGGGTCACCTTGGCGTCCCGCCCGTCCCCGGAGTTGGTTATCAATCCGGCGAGATTCGTGGCGTTCGGTACCAATGACGTGCAATCCGCCGATAGGCTCGGTGTAGATTACCTCATCATGTTCTTTATGAGTAAAGGCTTCATATTCCTTTCGCACCGCCCGACAAACCTCCCGCAGCTTTTGAATCACTGGGTCATCCGTTGGCGCATTTTCCGCCGCGATCGCTATTTTTTCTTCAGCTTCTAATTCCGGTAGACTGCGTTCCCCATACTGCTGCACCGCAAACTTCACCGCCTCAATCAACTTTTGTTCGGTTTCCGGAGACAACTGAGTCGGGTAAATCTGGGGACTCACCTTCCAAGTTTTCACTTTTTTACCGGGCGCAAATCCTTGGGCTTGGGAGCGTTTTCCGCTACCGGATGCCATAGCCGCAAAGGAATCTTCTTCTTCGGGGATGACAATCTGCGGCATGAAATATTCCCGCACTTTCAGCCGCGACATATAATCCGCGTTACCCCCTAAGATAATATCGGTACCACGCCCTGCCATGTTGGTGGCGATCGTCACCGCCCCTTTGCGCCCGGCTTGTGCCACAATTTCGGATTCCCGTTCCACGTTCTCGGGTCGGGCATTGAGCAGATTATGGGGAACGTCCAATTGGCTTAACAAACGCGAAAGCACTTCTGATTTTTCCACACTGGTTGTACCCACCAATACTGGGCGTCCTTGCTCATGCATATCCGCACATTCTCGTGCCACCGCTTTCCATTTGGCTTCCTCAGTTTTATACACCACATCCGACATATCCCGCCGTCCGGGGGGCTTATTGGTGGGGATAATCGTGACTCGTAGGTTATAGATTTTTTCAAATTCGGCTTCTTCTGTTTTGGCTGTTCCGGTCATCCCGGCTAGCTTAGGATAAAGCAAAAAGAAATTTTGATAGGTAATTGTAGCTAGGGTTTGGGTTTCCTTTTGAATCTCGACGCCTTCCTTTGCCTCAATCGCCTGGTGCAGTCCATCACTCCAACGCCGTCCCTGTAAGACCCGTCCGGTAAACTCATCGACGATGACCACTTCGTCGTTACGCACGATATAGTTTACGTCATTGGTAAACAGTTCCTTTGCCTTAATCGCGTTGAAGATATAGTGCGCCCAAGGATTTTCCGGGTCATACAAATCTCCAACCTCTAGGAGTTTTTCCGCCTCGATAAAGCCTTCATCGGTGAGGATGACATTACGCGCTTTTTCATCAACCTCATAATGCTCTTCCGGCTGAAGCATTTTAGCGATTTGAGCCGCTTTCATATAGTTCTGGGTAGGGCGTTCCACCTGTCCGGAAATAATCAGGGGGGTGCGGGCTTCGTCAATAAGTACGGAGTCTACTTCGTCAATGATGCAGTAATTAAAGGGACGTTGCACCACCTCACTCATTGAGGTTGCCATATTGTCCCGCAGGTAGTCAAAGCCCAACTCGCTGTTTGTGGCGTAGGTAATATCACAGGCATAGTTGCGCTGTCGTTCCGCAGGACCCATACCCGACTGAATCAGTCCCACCGTTAATCCTAAGAAACGGTGTACCTGTCCCATCCATTCCGCGTCCCGGCGTGCCAGGTAATCGTTGACGGTAACAATATGTACCCCTTTGCCACTTAGAGCGTTGAGATAAGCTGGGAGGGTGGATACAAGGGTTTTTCCCTCACCCGTTTTCATCTCCGCGATTTCTCCTCGGTGCAGCACCACGCCACCTAATAGCTGCACATCAAAATGGCGCATTCCCAGAACCCGCCATGCAGCTTCCCGCACTACGGCGAAGGCTTCGGGTAGGAGATCCTCTAACAGTTCTTCTCGCTCGCGATCGGTTGTCGCTTTTTCAAGCTGCTGCTTGAATTCTGCGGTTTTCCCTTGGAGTTGCTCATCGGAGAGCGATCGGATATCTTCTTCCAGAACGTTGATATCGGCAACGAACGGTTGGTATCTTTTAAGTTTGCGGGTGTTTGGATCGCCAAGTAAGTTTTTTAACATAGCAGGAGAGGGATACGTCTAATCGCGCTTTGTCTAGGGTTAAGGTTAGACACTCAAGACTAAGGGCATGAATAGGGGAGTCAGCGTTCACAGGCAATCTTGCACGAGTCCCAGTGGCTAACGGCTAACCCATGATAAACCACCGCTTAGGGCGGCATTTTTATGATCATCCTACCATTTTTACTCGGATTGAGGGGCGCTTCGTCCTTCCTACTGGCGATCCTCTAACCAACTGGCTAAATCTGGTAAACTTTGAAAATCGAAAATTTCCTCAGTTAATCGTTCCAAATCACTCAACGGTAATTCTTCAATTTTGCGGCTGATTGCCAACGGAATTTCGCCAAAACGCTTCATAATTAGACGCCCTACTAGAGTTTTGGTCTGTTGTAGCCGCCCTTCTTCTTTCCCTTCTTCTTTCCCTTTTTCTTCAGCATAAGCCAGCCGTCCTTTTTCATCTTGCAACATCATGCCTCGCCGATCAACCACCTCCAACTCTTCTACCGTCATTGTGGCTTGATTAGCAAGGTTTAGAGCAAGTTCTATCTCTGAAACTTCCCCTAAATTATCAGGAACACTCTCCAAACTCGCTGCTTCTTTCAGGAAATAAATCCATTTATCGGTTAAACTCTGTAGTTCAGACAAGGTTTTATTGAATTTGGGAAGTTCGACAAAAATCAGCTTCAATTCACCATCTAGAAGTTCAAATTTTTGGGTTTTCTCTTGAAAGACAAATTGGTTAATTACTTGCTCTGTGTTGGCAAACAAGATAAAATCAGTAATTGTTACGGCAATTGCTGGATTCAGGAAAGGATAATCATCGCCTGTTTTCAACTGGTTACTATAGGCTTTTGCCAAGTTATAAGCTACCCGCTTGTTAAAGGCAGTCATCGGCGCTATTTGCATTTCAATGACTACAATAGACCCATCCGCTAAAACAGCTTTTACATCTAAATACGTTTCTTTTAAGGTCATCACCTGACCCGGATTATAGGGATTAACAATTGTTAGGGATTGAATGATTTTTTCTTCGTTATAAATTATTGCATTGAGAAAACTGATTAAAATCTCTTGGCTTTGTTCGGAACCAAATATTTTTTTAAAGGCATAATCGATCTTGGGACTAATAAACCTCATTTTAGGTCTCCCGTTTCAGTATAAACAGCTAAAATAGAGTCCGATTCTAGCACAGCGATCGCCCCGTCTTCTATTTAATAAAAAGTGATAAGTTTATTGAGGTGATACATCAAACAATTTCCAACTCTAAATTGTGGCTTTTCAGGAAATTATGAGTAAAGTGGTCAACCTCATTTGTGTCACTCAGTTCTAAATTATAGAAATCGACAACATCATGTTCAAAATAAGGACCCGCGTGCCACGTTCCTAGTCCTAACTTGATGAAACAGTTTCCCGGAATCCGAAAAACTTTAATGTCATCAATGGCAGGTTGTTCACGTTCACCAGCAGGTGCAACCGCCATCCACCAGTCTTTCCCTTCTAGAGAACCCAAACATTGGGTACAGTGCTGATGGCGCGTGATTTTGTGAAATTTGCGACCTCTGTGATACAAGCGCATGATGTAAAAGCGGGGAGTACCGTTGTGCAGAACTAATTGTGCATCTGTTGCATCATAGGGTTTATCATCGGCTGTCGGCGTGATTAATTGACCGAAGGGTTGAAAGCGTTCGGCGCTAATTTCTTCTACTGAAAGCTGTTTCACTGAAATGGTGCGATTCATGACAGATATCCATTGCAACACAAAGCTTACTGCTATTTTGTCCCAAACAGGCGATCGCCTGCATCCCCAAGTCCGGGTAAAATATAACCATGATCGTCTAAGCTTTCATCAATCGCGGCGGTATACAGAGGGACTTCCGGATGATGATCATGGAAATTGGCGATTCCCTCCGGTGCAGCTAGCAAGCACAAAAATTTAATGGACAACGGGATAAAATCCTTCACCCGATCCACAGCGGCTACGGCTGTATTCCCTGTCGCCACCATGGGATCAACCACCAAGATGTCTCGGTGTTCAATATCATGAGGCAGTTTGCAATAATATTCAATCGGAATCCGAGTCGTTGGATCGCGATACAAGCCAATATGCCCTAAGCGGGCGGAAGGGATCAATTCTAAGATACCATCAACCAGCCCTTGTCCTGCCCGCATAATCGAAACAATCACCATTTTCTTATCTGAAGCCAGCATGGGAGCGTGCATGGGAGCCAGAGGTGTTTTAATCGGTGCGTATTTAAGCGGTAAGTCCCGCGTTACCTCGTAAGCTAGCAAGCCGCCAACTTCTTTCATCAGTTGACGAAATTTAGCTGTACTGGTGTCAGCCTGACGCATAAGGGTTAGCTTGTGCTGTACGAATGGGTGATCGATTACTGTAACTTGAGGGATCATCTGTTAATAGTAGACAGATTTTTATCTGTATAAAAGTTAATCTTCCTGAGAGTATACCACTCCTGTTGCCAAATCACAGCAAAGAAAGGAATATAGCGTAAAATGTATTTGCAAAATGGATTTAATTCATTTTTGCAACTCCCAAAATAAAAACAATATAACAGTGAAAATATTAGCCTATTTTACACTAGCAAAGTCAATGGGTAACGTCATAGTTGGTGGGCAATGGACTAAAACTCTTATCCAGTCGTCTAAAGACGACTGGATCGTGGGAGTGCTTGGATTTTCAGTCAAAGCTGTTGGAGAGACTGATACAAGATAGCGAGTTATACTTTTGATGCAGAAGAGGGAGAAGGAATATCCGTTAACACTCGCTTCACCATGCTGATAAATTCCTCCAATACATAAGGTTTTGTTACATACAGATTGGCTCCTAGACGTATCCCGCGTTCAATATCCCTGGGTTCGGATTTTGCTGTCAAAAAAATAAACGGGGTTTGGCGACCAAAACGGCGCAGTTGTGATAAGACGGTATACCCATCAAATCCGGGCATATTAATGTCGCAAATAATTAATTCTGGGTTCAGACATAAGCTAAAGTTGACGCCACTTGACCCGTTATCTGTGGCAATGACATCATAGCCATTGGCGGGATTATATCCTTCCATTGCTAAAATTTCAGATAAATTATCCCGTAGGCTTATGTCATCTTCAATGATTAGAATTCTTCGCATTGTTTCGCCTATTTCCATGCTGGCATTTGAGTTGGATTGAATTAGGTTATCTTTCTTTATTGTTCCCTAACAATTGAGAGTTTACATCCGTGAATTCTCTGGTTTTTTCAAGCTTTCGGGAAAACTAGACCTTGCTTATCGTTGGGGAACTCTCTCCTAGAATTTACCGATCGCTGTCCTTATAAAGATTTGCAAACAAAACTTGACGCCAGCGAGTTGATCCGTGAAACTACAGATAAGAGCGTAATACACTGTAAACAAGCGTATTACGTTAGTTGTGGTTAATTCCAAACAAAGGTTGATTAATCCATAATTAGCCGGAAGCTGGGATGGAACAGCACGTCTTGCCCAGAAATACTGTCTCCATCCAGGCAACCCGCGAGATTGGTTGATTGAGCCTATTGATGAAGGATAACCTCTGCTATACCGTTTGCACCTCCTCGATCATTTCTAGTGTGTCTCCCTTGTGGTGTCCGGTATGGTAAGCAGCAAGGAGAATTTGGCTGGTTTTTCCGCAGGCGATCGCCCCCCTAGCGTCAATGGCGATCGCACCTAAATCCCGCTGATTCTCCTTTGCTTCTTTTATAGAACGTTCCATGGCTTCGGCTAAGGATAAGCCGTCGGTGACGCGCACCACCACCCGTGCGGCGAAGCATTCATCAATGATATCTTCCCCAATTCCAGTACAGCTTACCCCAGCGTTGAGGTTAGCGTAATTCCCCGCAGGCATTGCCGAGTCGCTGACTCGACCAATGCGTTCAAATCCCTTCCCTCCGGTTGATGTACCCGCCGCCAAGCCGCCCTGACTATCTAACGCCACGACTCCAATTGTGCCACGTCCAGCTTCCGAAGAGAGGAGTTCGGGTTCGCTAACCACATCCGCCATCGTCCGTTCAAAGTTGTCCTGTCTATCCTGTAACCATTCCTGTAAACGCTTCTCAGTCAAGGGGTTGTAAATCGGTGCATTCACTTCCCGCACCAATTCCGCCGCCCCAAAATCCGAGAGAATGCGATCGGGACAATCTTGCAAAATCTTCGCCAAATGGATGGGATTTTTAATCCGCGAGACATTAATCACACCACTAAAGCGTTGAGGTTTACCATCCATCAGTGACGCACTCATCCGAATCTGTCCATCAGATTGTAATACTGAACCCGTTCCGGCATTATAGCGGGGTTCATCTTCTAGGAGTTGACAGCCTCGAATCACCGCTTCACGGGCGTTTGCACCCGATGATAACAGGGCATAGACATCATCAAGTATTTTATAAAGCGAATCGCGCACTGCTTGGGTGGCGTCTTTGGTTTTCAGGGCGCTTCCGGCACCACCATGAATAATTAATTTGGGTTGCATTGAATTCACGAACTCCTTTACAGTTAATTGGCTTAATTGGCTTGGGATTTGCGTCGGCGACAGCGTTCCGAGCAGAACTTCACATTATCCCAGCATTTCGCCCATTTTTTGCGCCAAGTGAAAGGACGTTCGCAGACGGGGCAGATTTTGGTCGGTAGGTCTGACTTAGCTTTCTTCACAGCGTACTCGTGCCATGTTACGTTAAGGAGCAGTTAACTCCTCAATCGTAACTCCTTGTAACCCTGTAATCCTTTAACCCTGTAATCCTGCAAACCAGTAAACCGCCATCGTGGGTTAGGCAGAACTTTATTTTGGCAAATATCATTTAATTGGCTATCCGCCGTAACCCACCAATAATTAATTTCCCCAGACACCGTAGTGGCGTGGCACACCTTATTTGATGAATTAGAATTGGTTCGTAGTGAGGGAACTTCAGCCCTCTCCAGCTAAGCGTTATAGCACTAAAGTGCTTACTACAAACAAAACCCTATTTTAGCTGTGTCACGCCACTACAATTGGATGGGATTGAAAATGATGCCAAATAACCTGTAGGGGCGACCCGCCTGCATCAATTAACAACTCCAATCCCTTCAAGAAAATCGGGTCGCCCTCTTCAATGCCAGACGTTAGGCAACGGTTAAATCAACCTGGAAGGTGAAATCATTAAAATCTTGGTCACCACCTCCATGCAAATCTTCAAAGCCAAAGGTGTTATCACCCAGTAGGCGAATGTGGTCAACTTTATCAGGATTCGCACCTAAGTAGGCAAAATAGGCAATGGGTTCTCCATAACCCTGGTACTGATTGTTGGAATTCTCAGCCAGCAATTCCTCCGTGGTGCCATTGGCGATAATGTAAGGCGCGAGAAGACTTCCTCCCTCTAACTGGGTGTCAAACGTCGCCATCCCCCGATTCACATCACTAACCACCGATTGGGCAAGGGCGGCTTGGGCATACCCTTCGTCTTCTGGGTAAATCAGTTGACCCGTCATTGGATCTTCAACTGCTCCCTCTTCATTTTCAATCACATACAACCCGACGGAATTATCGAAACCAGCATGACTCTTGATCTCGATAAAATTCGCGTCTACTGGACTGCTTTGTCCACGTAAATCAATGAGTTCTCGTTCTCCTTGTAATTGAGTTCCTAACGCAGGTAATTCATTCGTCGATTCAACCATTAGAGTCAGAGTATCGTTACCTTCTGCCATTGGGTTTTGCCAATTGAGAGTAAACTGATTGTTCTCTCCATTCAATACCTCAAAATAATCCGTATTGTTGGCATTAGCGCTGGGAAGACTAAACCAGACATTGCTTGGCGTTTGTCCTGAATCTAATGCGGCTTGGACATTATCCGTTGTGCTGTTTTGCACCAGATAAAATCCCAGATTGGGGTTTTGCTCACCGAAAACTTGCTCCACATCCAAAATCCGAGTCAGGTTATTGCCAGCAAAATTATTGGGCAAACTGGAGAACAGAACGTTTCCTTCATCCAAAGCAGCTTGCAGATAACCAGTTTCTCCGGGTTTAATCCCATTAATCTTCCCAGCCGCATTATCCACTTCAAAAATGCCAACTTCACTGACAAAGGATGAGTGATTACCCGTAAGCGTGAACAGGAGTTTATCGGCTGGAGAGTTACCTTTGAGGAACAACAGATCATTGTTGAAGTTGAGTTTCGGTTTGGCATTGCCATTATTCCTTGTTCCCCGATTGACCGTTAAGTCAAAGTCATCACTGATTTCCCCTCCATTACCATCATTAACGGTGAGAGTAATCGAGTTAGTGCCAATGGCTTTATTGCGGGGAGTACCACTAATTACACCCGTTTCCGGATTCAGGTTTAATCCTTTGGGTAAACCCGTAGCCGAGAAGGTGAGAGTGTCGCCATCGGCGTCAGTGAAATAGTTACTGATATCTAAACTGTAAACTTCTTTTGTCTTTGCCGTTTGGTTAGCAATGGGAGAGACTAATGTGGGGTCATTGTTCACCACAGGTGCAGGAGTGATATCTAACTCAAACCCATCAGTTTGTGTTCCCCCTTGTCCATCTGACGCTGTGACTAAGATATTTAGTTGAGTTTCATCACCTGTATCTGGCGTACCGCTGAATGTTCCTGTTTGGGAGTCAAAACTTAACCAATCAGGTAGGGCATTTCCCTCTGCTAATGTGGCGCTGTAGGTTAAATTATCGCCATCAGCATCA
>NZ_JAVJNP010000181.1:0-56308 GCF_040217205.1 Coleofasciculus sp. A1-SPW-01
CACTCTTTTCTCAAAATGGTAAACGTCAATTTCGGGGGCATCGAACCCCGCTCAATTGACTTGGGGAGTGAAGGCATCCCAACGCCAAATCAGAGATTATGGCGTAGGACTTATAGCTCCCCAAACCCCTCGTCAGTTAAATTGAGTTAGCCTCAAGCCGTCTTTAAATTAAAACGTGCTATGGCGTTTACTTTATCGGTTTCCTGATCCCCAAATTGACAATTTAGCCGAATACGTGGAATTAGAGTGAAGTTTCCCCAAAACAAAACAATGTAAGGCTTACCTCAACTTACCTCAAGGTTATTCTAAATCCACTGATGTCGTTACGACGGCTGGCAACTCTGGCGGTTGAACACTTAGAACCTTGGCACACGCCAGCAGCTTGGTTTCAGTCGGCACTTTAAGCTTTGACGCTAACTTGAAGAACTCAAGCATTTTAATGAAGCTAAACGTGGGATCTGGAAGATAGACAACCTGTCCAGAACGAATGGTTATCCCCTGGCGACTGGATGACTGAAAGGCATGATGGAGATTATGCCAGCCTTCACCCAGAGTTAAAAATGCTACAAACTGATTATTGCAACTGAGATCGTTAGTTATAAAAGGTTGTTTACCCACAATATGGCAAAGGGAGTTGACGGTTTGCACGCCATGAAACAGCAACGTTGTGCTGAGAAAAAAAGCACCCAGATATTCAACGCCACCGATGACATAAGAAATTGCCCCAAGTGCTACTAGAGGGATAAAGTGCAAACGATCAATCACCTTTAAAACCGTATCACTCTCAACATCGGCAGGTAGCTTGGCAGGAAAAAAGCGGGGAGATAATAGCCAACCCCCTTGAGACCAATAAAATCCTCTGATCCCCTGAAAGGGTGTACAGGGGGAATGGGGATCAAGATCTTGATCGACATGTTTATGATGGGCTACATGGTGTGCTTTCCACCAACTTGGACCCATCTGTCCCGCTGATGCTCCCACTATACTTCCTACCCATAGAACTGGAGCCGGAGCCTGATAGCTTTTGTGGGTGAGTAGTCGATGGTAGATGCCAGTTGTTGCCAGCATACGGATGACATATAAAAATATGATCCATAGGAAGGCACCCCACGATAAACCCGTGATTAAAACAAGTAACGATCCGATATGGCTAAAGATAATCAGCGTCGGGCCGATTAGATAAGAAATAATTGTCAGTGGAGAATACTGCCTCATTTTTTTCTATTGTCCTAAAAGGATGGTTGAATAAGCCGTTAATGAAACCTGACCCTACTTTCCTATTACCGAGAAACTCCTCTGAGCTAAAAAACAACCACATAACTACCCTTGTCAAGTCATGCGGTTCAATGTAACTCATGAATATTAAATTTAACGTGTTCGCGGGAGTCCTCGGTTTCCACTCTCGTAAACCGAGGAGTGATTATCCCTTACCAACTCATGCCCTATTCATGACTTCCTGCCAGGTTACCTCTGGCAATCCGCGTCTTCACGAAGTAAGGCGCGGTTCATAAATTATTAATTGAGTTAGCATCAAGCTATTTTCAAATTAAAAATTCAGAGTAGAACAATACCTACATTGGCTAACTCTTCAAAAAATCTGATCAAAACAAACTTTTGACCCTTCGCGACCCTCAAGGGCATAGGTTTAAACTGCCCAAGCGTTTGACTAGGCTGCCTTTTGGGGCGGTAGGACTACTTTCTTCGCTAAACCTACTCCTTGTAGTAGTTGAATTGCCCACCATGTCATATCGATTTCCCACCATTTACGTCCAGCCGGAGCAACATTGGGATGAGCGTGGTGATTGTTGTGCCAACCTTCTCCGTAGGTTAAGATAGCTGCCCACCAGAGATTGCGAGAACCATCATTAACTTCATAAGTCTGATAACCGCGCAGGTGAGTGGCAGAATTAATTAACCAGGTGCTGTGCCACAGTACGACAGCTCGGACAAAGACACCCCAGAATACAAATTGCCATCCTCCGACTACGTAAAGCAATAGACCCAAAGGAAGTTGTAACAATAAGAAGTAGCGATCTAACCAGCGATAATAGGCGTCTCTCGCCATATCAGGAGCGTATTTCTGATAAACTTCGTAATCAAAAAATTCGGGTTTGTGATAAAACAGCCAAAGCATGTGACTCCACCAAAACCCATGTCGTGCTGAGTAAGGGTCTTTGTTTGCATCATCGGGGTGAGCATGATGCTGACGGTGTCCTGCTACCCAGAAGATTGGTCCCCCTTGTAGAGCTACAGCCCCGATGGTGGTCAGGATATATTCTAACCACTTAGGCACTTGAAAACTCCGATGGGTCAAAAGCCGATGATAGGATAAGCAGATGCCAATACTGCCAAAGAGCCAGTGGAGAAGTATCATTACTCCCAAGGCTGACCATGAAAAAAACCAGGGCGCCAGCAGTGCCAAAGCGTGAATCGTGCCAAAAAATAGCAGACTGGGCCAATGGAAGGGTAAGTTAGTGCGACTTTGAGGAGGCACTGAGATTGAATGATTAGTCATGAGAATCGTTACAGTAGGAATTGAGGTGCAAGTGTTACTTACACTTCTATCATCAGCTTAACGATTTATCCATCAAAATGCAAGTGTTACTTACATTACTAAACTATGTCTCGTACCAGTTCTACAACACGAGCGCGTTTGATTCAAGCAGCGCTTGAGTTGTTTACCGTTCAGGGGGTTACCGAGACGACTACACGTCAGATTGCTGAATTAGCCCAGGTTAATGAAGTCACGCTGTTCCGTAACTTTGGTAACAAACAAGGATTACTCTTAGCGGTGATCGAAGACTCTGGGGTGTTTACCCGTCTGGGTGAATCACTCAGAGCCCAAGTCGATCAGACAACGACGTTTGAGCAGGCGCTAATTAACTATGGACGCGATCGCCTTCAGGTTCTCACGCAAATGCCCGAATTACTGCGTTCTGTGGTTGGGGAGTCAGGAAAATATACGGTTGAGCATCGTCAGGCGTTAGGAGAAGGTGTGACTCAAGCCAACCTGGACTTTGCTGATTATCTTACCACCGTAATTCAACGCGATCGCTTACATTTACGTTTATCAGCGGAAAAATTAGCCAGTTTGGTTAATGGGATGTTATTTGGGTATTTGGTGATTGAACTAACCAGCGAGTTCCACAGGCTTTGGCAGAATCAGGAGGATTTTTTGCAAAGTTTGGTCGAACTCATCTTACACGGAGCTTTTGCAGACGGAGAGATACAGAGACGGGAAGAGGCGGAGGAAGAGCCAGGAAGCGGCGATACAGGGGAGATAATGCGCCAGCCTGTCCCCGATTCTTCACCGAATGCGCCTTCTCAGGTGATTTCCTCTGAGACGGTAGCCGATTTACCCGCATCCTTAGTGCATGACATTTTGCAACAAGCCAAAAAAAGCGGCTTACGGGATTATGCTCTCGCTTATGTCCTCTTTGGTGCAGGATTGCGGGTAGAAGAAATTATTGGCTTAGAGCGATCGCACCAAATTAGTGACGCCCATAGACACTTATTAAAAGTGACTCACGGTAACGTGCGCCAAGTCCCTGTCAATCAGTGGATTATGGGCAAACGCTATGGTTCATACACCCGCAATCCCTTAAACCAATGGCTCAAAAGTCGTAAAGATGATCGTTCACCCCTGTTTGTTAATGAAGCATTGGAACGGATGTCTGTGCCAGAATTAAGAGCGGCATGGCGTAACTTTACCGCTGAGTTGGAAACGCCATCTCCCTCAATTGAGCAAGCGCGACAGACATGGTGCGTGGAACTGTTAATGAGAGGGATGAATGTGGAGGATTTGAGTATTTTAAGCGGTTTGGATGTAAAACAATTAGAACCTTATGTTCGTAGGGCAAAGGAAAAAACGGCGTTGTATCGGGCGATTAGTTTAGATCAAAAGCCTTGAGTAACTCGCTTTTTGTCAGATGCTAAAATAAGCCATACAAACTATACTCAAAGTATGAATAATACAGTTATCCTCAATTCTTTTGAACAAACGCTAATTAAAAAAATCCGCGACTTGCCTCCTGGTAAAGTTGAAGAAGTAGCCGATTTTGTCGATTTTTTACTCGGACGCAGCGAGCAGCATCAGACGATGGTTCGAGAAGCCGCTAAACTTTCGGAAAATACCCTTTCTCTAAGTTGAGCAACTCCATAGTCCGCTGAATTTAGAATTTGCTGTCTAAAACGATATCCTAATTCCTCCAGTTTATTTTTAAGACTTTCAAAAACACCACCGTTCTTTCCCGACTTATCTGGAGCATTCAATATACCCTTAACTTGTTCAATTACAATAAATTTAGGCTGAAAATATTTAGCAAATCTAACAAACTCAAACAAAAGTAAGCCTCTCTCGTCATTTAAAGAGCCACGTTTGCCAGCTTGAGAAAAACTTTGACAAGGACTACCACCAAAGAGTAAATCTAAATCCCCTGGTTGTATCGTTAACTCTCTGATTAAATGAGACGGATCAACTTGCTTGATATCTTTTTCAATCAGCAAAGTTCTCAGATTCTCTCTGTCCATTGCGCTGCGGATAGTTTTGCAGCAGTAGGGGTCAATTTCGATGTCGGCTAGTATTTCAAAGCCAGCTTGACGGACACCAATATCCATCCCACCTGCACCTGAGAAAAGAGATAAGGCAGACAACATAAATAAAATGGACACTCCTATGTGGGAACTTCAACTTGCTGATTTCCGGCTAAACCAAATGCCTGGTGAATGGCTTGTAATGCTGTCACCCCTTGTTCTTTATTCACTACACAACTAATCTTTATTTCCGACGTGGTAATCATTTGAATGTTGATTTTGTGTTGAGAAAGGGCAGCAAACATTCGCGCGGCTACACCGGGTTGTCCAATCATTTCTGCACCCACAATACTGACTTTAGCAATATCGGCATCCAGGAGAACCTTGCCGTATCCTAAAATAGGTGCTGCCTCTTGGAGAATTTTCTGGGCATTTTCTGCCTCAGCTTGGGCGACGGTGAAGGCAATATCGCGTGTGGGAATTCCATCAATTACTCGACAGCGCTGAGATTGAATAATCATATCCACGCTAATGGTTTGCTCGGCTAAGATACTAAATATGCGAGCTGCCATACCTGGACGATCAGGAACATAACGAATGGCTAAACGGGCTTGATTTTGGTCAAGGGCAACCCCTCGGACGGGGTTTGAATGTAGAGACGCGCCATGGCGCGTCTCTACATTATCAGAAATCGGTAAACGGGCAGGGGAACTCTTAATATTAAACTGGTCACACAAAACCGCGATCGCGCGATTACAATCAGCCGCATCAATCACACAGCTTACTTTTACCTCAGAGGTGGAAATCATCTGAATATTGATCCCCGCATTTGCCAAGGTGGTGAACATTTGCGCCGCAATACCAGGGTGTCCAATCATTCCCGCCCCCGCGATCGCGATTTTGGCGATATTTGATTCCACTAAGACTTCCGCCTCATCATCACTGGGATTAGTGGGGCTACGGAAAGCGGGCGCGATCGCTTCGGCGACGGCTTCAGCCCGTTTGAGAATACCCTTACTTACACTAAAGGCAATATCATTCGTATTCCCCTCGTGAATCGACTGGATAATTAAATCCACATCCAAATCTTGACCCGCAATCTCTCCAAATAATTGGGCGGCGACACCGGGATGATCGGGAACCCGCAGCATTGCCACTTTTGCCTGATCGGTATCAAATTCTACCGCATCCACTGATCGAGCTATTTCTAAATCATCTAACGAACGCGGTTGTGGCGTAGGAGAAATCACCTTCGTCCCCGGATCATCCGTCCAACTGGATAATACAACCAAAGGCATCCCATAATTGCGAGCAATTTCCACCGCACGGGGATGCAGTACCTTCGCCCCTAAGCTTGCCAATTCCAGCATCTCATCGCAGGTAATCTCGTCCATGAGTTGAGCATCGGAGACTAAGCGCGGATCGGCGGTTAAAATACCCGGAACATCCGTGTAAATCTCACACCGATCTGCCCCTAATGATGCCGCTAACGCCACGGCTGAGGTATCTGATCCGCCGCGTCCCAAAGTGGTAATCTCTAAGTCAGTCAGACTACTGATTCCTTGAAACCCCGCTACCACAACCACTTTACCCTCGTCTAGATGTCGAGAAATTCGTTCGGTGTGGATACTAAAGATACGGGCGCGGCTATATTGGGCTTCTGTGACAATACCCACTTGTGCGCCAGTCAGAGAAATCGCGGGTTGTCCTAATTCCTGCAACGCCATCGCTAGCAGCGCGATGGAAACTTGTTCGCCGGTGGAGAGCAACATATCCATTTCCCGACGGCTGGGATTGGCGGAAATTTCGTGCGCCAGTTTAACTAACCCATCCGTCGTTTTACCCATGGCTGACACGACGACGACTAACGAGTTACCCGCTTGAACTGTTTTAAATAGGCGTTGGGCGACGGTTTGAATCCGCTCAACTGACCCAACCGAGGTTCCACCGTATTTTTGGACAACCAGCACCATAAATGTTGCTCCTACACCTTGTCATTTGTCATTTGTTATTTGTCTTATGTCATTTGTCAAGAGTCAGGGAGCAATTACCCTCCTACCTGATGCAGGTACTCTACTAACTCACAAAATCCATCGCCTTCTGTAGCGACGGTTACATAAGCGGGTTTATAGTCCAGCTCATCGGTATAGTCCAAAACATTAGCAACGCCCACCGATAGGGGAAATAGCTGTGGATTAAATAAACTGGCATCGTTAGGACTATCACCCACTGTCAGCACTTGTTCCGGTTGATACTGGGGAAAATGGTCGCGTAACACTTGGATTAAGCCGATCGCTTTATCCTGAGATCTGGGTTTAATGTGACACTGTACCGAACTGTAGGTAAAACTCCAATCCATTGACGTACATAGGGTGTTAAGGCGTTCTAGCTGATGGGTGGTGAGATCGCGATTATCAAACGTCCAATCGGTGAGACGAAAGCGATTGTCAGCCGATTCGTGAATCTGGGAAAATTCGGATTTGAGGCGTTGATAGGTATCGGCTAATTGTTGGCGATGAGTGGTTATGTCAGCAATTGTGGATAAAAAGACAGGTTGCTGTTTATCGGCTGGATAATATAACCCACCATTTTCTGCGATCGCGCCCTGCACGGGTAAATAATTCACCAAACCACTGACCCAACCTGCGGAACGCCCTGTAACAATCAGTACCGGGATATTCGCTGCACTTAAATGTTCCAACGCTTGCAGCAAATCGGCACTAAATTTACCCTGTCGTGTTAGCGTACCATCCATATCCGTGGCAATCAGACGTAGCGTTTTCCAGCAATGGGCGGCTATTGCTGAGTTCATCGATAAAAAAGCCATAGATTAATGAGTGCTATATCTTGGGTTATCACTGAATCAACAGGGACTCCCAAAAGGAAGGAGACATCGCTACCTTTGGGTGAACCGAACCAAAAAGGGAGAATATGTGCAATTATCACTTTTTGATGACCTTTTTTGGGAATCCCCTACTATACCGTGACGCGGTTAGTGGGGGAGGATGTCAAAGATTATTGTGTAATGGTTGCTATATCTTGGGTGATCAAAATTTATCATGACAATACTCTCACCAGACCAACGGAATTATTATTATCTTCTAGCCGCCGAACGAGCGGGAATTCACAAGCCAATTTTGGCGGCTCTTTATCAGGTTCATTCGTCTCCGACGCTTGCTGATGGAGAAACGGGATTAGGCATCTCGCCTGCCAATCGGGTATCACCCGATCAGGTGGATACATTCCCCGAACAAGTGCAATATGCTGCTAATGCTATCCGATCGCTGACTGATAGTTTAATCGCTCAGGGACAACAAGGGAGTGATTTATGGCTGTCCGAACAGGGACGCTATAGTGACGAGTTCCTGCAAAACGTGGCTAGGGGATATGTACCGCCAGCTAGTCAACCCTATGTGGCACGTTTAGAACCGAGTAACTTTGAGTCCCTTAAACAAGCGTATCTGGCGGATTTAGCCGCCGACTTCAACAGTGAAAACCTGCCCCAAAACCTTGCCTATCTGGATAAAGCCTTACTGACACTTGTGGATCGACTGCCAGAGTATTATCGGGGATTACCTCATCAACGGGATGCGTTGGTCGAAGGGGTGCGAGTGTGGCGGGAACTGGATACACGGGATGCGGCGATTGCCTCGTTAGTGCCAACGGATCAGGTGGAATCAGCGCGTGAGGATGAATCCCTATTGGATATTCCCCTGAAGCAATTTATGGGACGGGTGTCTGCCAACTATAGCGGTTATCCCCATCAAAGAGAGGCATTGCTGCGCCTAAGTCAACTATGGCGTCAACTGCGAACCCGAGAAGAAGCGATCGCGTCTTTGGAAAAAAGTGCCTCCCCCGAAGAAGATCTCGATATTATTGATCCGGCGCTAATTGCCTTTGTCGAGCGTATACCGAAGTTCTACCAGGGACAAGGTAGCCAACGCAATGCCCTCACCGAAGGCTTTCGACTCTGGAATCAATTTGACTCCCGCGCCACGGTATTAAGTCATCTGGGCATTAATCCAGACATCCTCCAAGCGAGTACCACTGATCCCACCGCGATGCAAAAACTGGCAGCGGAATTGGATCGAGAACTGATCAGCTTTGTCGGCAAGATACCCAAAGACTATAAAGAAGAGGACAACCAACGGGAATCACTCATTCGTCTAGTCCAACTTTGGCGAGATTTGCCCACCCGAAATCAGGCGGTGCAATCTCTCCTGGACGACCAAAAACGGATGAATGAAGCCCGTCGCCAAGCCCAAGAAGCACCGCCCAAGCCCACACCTGTAGTCATTCCCAAACGTCCTGAACGGTGGACACCCTACAATATTCAGCTATTAGCACCAATTATTCCCGATGGTAACTTTACCTGGGCAGAAGCCACCCATGGAGGTACACGTATGCCCCCGAACCAAGCTACAGTGGATGCTATGATTCGCATTGCGAAACTGGCACAACGGGCACGCGATCGCATTGGGCGACCTTTTATCGTCACCAGTTGGTATCGTCCCCCTCACATTAATCGAGCCGTGGGGGGTGCCAAGTATAGTCGGCATCTGGTGGGAGATGCCATAGATTTTGTCTGTGAAGGGTTAAGTGGCAATCAAGTTTATTGGTCTCTGGAACCCTGGTGGCCCGGTGGCTTAGGTCGCTATAGCCGATTTCCTAATTTATGCCACATTGATGCCCGTAGCTATCGGGCACGTTGGCGTCATTAAGGATAACACTTAACACGAACACCGTTGTTTGCTTTCTCAGACTGTTATTCACAATCAGTCTGTATGGGTGCATCTGTAAATTAAAGCGGCACATTGATTAACCGCCTAAATTCAGATCATATACATCGCGGAGTCCTCGGGGGCTTTAGCAAGAGTTTACTGCTCGGTACAGTGTTTTCCACTGACAGACAATCTCTGTCGGTTTATCCCAGCAGACTTAACCAGGATGAGATTGCCGTCGATGCACTCCCTGAAAGGGACTATAGAAATAACTCTTACGTTTTCTCCAACAGGCACTATGTCCAGTTCGATTATCAAGAGAGAATCACTATTCGCTCAAGCTTCTCAGCCGTCACCCACGGCTGTTTCTTCTTCACCCCCAGATACTGAGTCTTTCGGATCACCCTGGCTGTTTATCTCCATGGGACTGTTTGTACTGATTATTGGCTTACTGGTCTATGGCAAAATGCAATTGAATGCCGCGACGAAGAGGCTGAAATTTGAGCAGTTTAAAACCAAAGACCTCCAGAAAAAGTTGAAGTTGGCGCTGAATACGATCCGCAAGATGGAAACGAATCCGGATTTGGTTCACTCTCGTGAATTCAATTTAGACTATCTGCGATTGCGGATGGAGGAAGAGGTCTTTCATTTTGCGATTGTTAATCAAATCAAAATCAAGGTTAAACAAATCATCAGTATAGCGCTACGACCCAATCAGGCGGCTCAAAGCGCGATCGGGATTGCTAGTACCACGGGGAGGCAAGTTGATGAACTGTTTGATGTCAAGTACGAGACGGAAAGCAGTGGTAAACGCACGATGCGAGTGCTGTTCCGGATTCAAATTAAGTTGACGAAATTACCGACTCAAGCCACCTCAGCCACGATTAGCCAGATTATTGATTGTATCGAAACTTTTCTCAGTCCAGAGGATGAAAGTTGGCAACCCACGATTCAAGGACGAATTGTTTCAATTCACTGGGATCAAAAAGCTAAACCGACTCCTTTACTGGTGCTTCAGCAGTCGAGTGAGGGAGTAAACGTGACCTTAAGAACAAATCGGGCGCGGATGCACTGAACCCATTTCCTGGCTCTCAATCATTAGATAGGGGCTGCTGGGAAAGGCAATAGGGAATAGGCAATAGGCAATAGTTTTAACCCCCTGTTGAGGTAAGATTCTGTAATCGCGGAGACTTGCAATCCCAGAATTTTGAAAACTAATGGTGTAAAAACCTTGCACTTGTGGAGAAAAAAATGGCTTAAAACCCTTGTCATGTATACCTTCGAGATTAATACAGCAAACCCTAGCTAAACTTGCTCAAACTTCAACGTTGTTCTTAACTCAAATAACTGATGCTACATTTTTTTCAATTTTATATGTATTATTTATGACCCTTCGCTTCGCTCAAGAACATGCTGATTACTTCGGTGAATATGTCCATCTTCGATATGAATAATCCGATCCGCAATATCTAGAATCCGGTTATCGTGGGTGACAAGTAGAATGGTGCATCCTTGTTCTTTGGCTAACTGTTGCATTAATTCCACTACATTCCGTCCAGATTGACTATCCAAAGCTGCTGTGGGTTCGTCGGCTAGAACTAACTGAGGACGACTCACCAATGCCCGCGCGATCGCAACTCGCTGTTTTTGTCCACCAGAAAGGTTATCGGGGTAGTGATTAAGATGATTGGCTAAACCGACTGTGGTTAATAGTGCTGTTGATTTCGCTACCGCCTCGACGGGAGAAATATCCGGGTGAAGTTCCAGAGACATTTGCACGTTTTGGCACGCCGTAAGACTCTTGAGCAAATTATGAGATTGAAAGATATAACCAATATGGCGGCGCACTTGCACCAGTTTTTCTTCTGTCGCACCGACAAGTTCCTGTCCTAAAACCTGAACACAACCGGATTGGGGTGAACGTAAGCCCCCAATTAGGGTTAATAAGGTTGTCTTCCCTGAACCCGAAGGACCTGTCACCAAGACAATTTCTCCCGGTAATAGTTCTAGGTTGATATCAAAGAGAATTTGTTTACGTAGAGAACCTTTACCAAAGTAATGGTTTAGATTTTTAATCGAGACAACAGGAGATTTACGTAATACGTGATAAGTCATAAATGGTGGACATAATTAAAGTTAACGGTTGAGATTAGGGAACAGGGAACAGGGAACAGCAAGGGTTTAAAGGCGGGTTGAGGGACAATTGTAGGGGCGGGTTTAGGGGCTAAATTTAGCTATCCACCAATAATGGAAAAACAAAACCCGCCCTTCTCCACCAATAATGGAAAAACAAAACCCGCCCTTCTCCACCAATAACGTAAAAACAAAACCCGCCCTTCTCCACCAATAACGTAAAAACAAAACCCGCCCTTCTCCACTTATACCATCTCTTTTCTCCCTTATTCAGCCTCTAAAAAATATCAGCAGGATCGGCAGCTTTCAGTTTCCGCACAGCAATCGCCCCCGATACACAACACATAATAATTGTCAAAATTAGAATCGTTATCGTTTTAGTCAAGGTGATTGTCATCGGTAAACGAGTTGCGGCTTTGGTTAAACCATATAATCCCGACGCAATTACCATTCCCGGAATATATCCTAAAATTGCCAGAATAAGCGCTTCTTGGAAAACCACCATCAATAAATAACGATGAGTATAGCCCATCGCTTTGAGTGTGGCATATTCGGGTAAATGATCGGAAACATCGGTATAAAGAATTTGATAAACAATTACCGTACCAACAACAAACCCCATTACTGTCCCCAAAGTGAAGACAAAACCGATCGCGGTACTGGTTTGCCAGTAATTTTTTTCAAAATCGATAAATTCTTGCTTGGACAAAATTGTGACATCATCAGGAAACTCTTGTCTCATGTCAGTTAAAACATTTTGAATATTTGCTCCAGGTTGTAATTGAACTATACCAATATCAATCAATCCCTTATCTCGTCGTGGAAAAATCCGCAAAAAATTAATATCACTTGTAACAATATTTCCATCTGCAGCAAAAGAAGCGCCTAGACTAAATAATCCTACCACCCGAATGCGACGTTCTTCTACTTCTGTCGTTACCTCTTCGTTTTGACGAAAGAGTTGAGCAATTGAACCATATTCGGGTCTAGAAGTATCATCGAATAAAACCCCATTTTCTATTTTTATCTTATTCAAATTTTGGTTAACATCAGGTAGTTCTAAGACTGGATTAGCTGGATTAAATCCCAAAACCATAATGGCGCGAGTTGCTCGAGTTTGCGGATTTTTCCATAAGCCAAAATCCATATAGAGTGGACTAATAGACTGAACGCCCTCAAAACCTAAAGCTTGATATAATCGCCGCTGGGGAAAGCTTTTCATGGCGATAGTTGCAGTGGATTGAGGGCTAATCAGAAAAATGTCACCTTTTAACTTGTTATGTAGAGTTACATTACTTTCAAACAAGGCATCGCGGAAACCAAGCTGCATAAACATTAAAATATCAGCAAAGCCAATTCCTGCGATCGCGACCAATAATCGGATTTTTTCGCGACTCAATTGTAACCAAGCAAGAGGAATTTTCATTTAAGCTTTAAGTTTTGTGTAGGGGCGGGTTTCACTACTATCTTTTCTGACATGACCCAAATGCAAATAAACTAGCCCCAACTAAGTTTTGAACTAATTCGACTATGATTCTAGGAATATTTCTACGATAACTTTTGAATTAGTTAAGCCAGCAACTTTTTGGTTATCTTCTGGACGTAGACGAATATTCACTTCCACGACTCTGGCATCAACATCAGCAGCCGGATCGGTATCCAGAATATCTTTTTTGCCAATTTGTAGTCCAATTTTGCTGACATTCCCTTGAAGTTTTTCCTCAAATGCTTTGCCTTCACTACGGATAGCAACACGTTGTCCGAGACGTACTTGGCTAATATCGCTTTCGTAGACTTCAGCAACCACTATCATCTCGTCTGTTTTTCCCAGTTCAACAATTCCTTCCCCTTCTTTAATAGTTTCTCCAGCCCGGGTATTAATCTCTAAAATTCGACCATCTTCTGAAGCCCGCACGTAAGCTAATGAATCTAAATCAGCTTGGGCTTGTTCAACGGCTGCTAGTGTACTTTCCACTTCAGCTTCGGCTTGTTTAATATCAACCGGACGAATTTCTTGGATTTCTTCTAGGCGGGCTTCTTCTTCTTTAATCCGAGCTTCTAGAATGGCGATTGTTTTATTGCGGTTGACTCTGGCTTCTTCTAGCTGTTCGTTAAGATTAGCGATGGTTTGGGCTTTGTTTGCTTCGGCTTGAATTAGATGCGCCTGTTGTTGACTGAGGTTTTCTTGTGCCTCACTCAGGCGTTCTAGGGCTGTTTCCACCCTCAAACGGCGGCTTTCTAATTCTGAGGTAGAAATAGCTCCATCTTCGGCTAACTGCTGATAGCGGGTAAAGTCGTTATCAGCGTTGCGTTTTTCTGCCTCGAGTCGTCTAATCGTAGCTTCTTGACCTTTAACGGTGGCTTGTTGGGCTTGAATCGTGGCTTCTTGAGCTTTGGTGGTTTCTCTCAGTTCAGTTTCTAAGCGATTAATTTTGCTCTGTTGGGCTTTTGTTTCTCCCTCTAATTCTTTATCCAGGCGATTAATGGTTTCCTTTTGGGCTTGAATTGCACCCGCTTTAGCACCTGCTTTCACTCGTTCCAGATTCGCTTGAGCAATTTCAACTTGTTTTTTAGCCAGATCGACAGACGCTTGCAAGCGATCGCGGTTATCCATAATCGCAATCACTTGATTTTCCCGCACGCGATCGCCTTCCGAAACCAGTAATGATTTCACTACACTAGCGCCCTCCAGTGATGTGGGAGCGGATATTGTGATCACTTCGCCAGCGGGTTCCAAGCGTCCTAAGGCAGTTACCGCTTCGATTGCAGGTGTCGCCGTCGGCTGTGAATGTGATTGAGTTGGACGCAGTTGAGTTCGATTTAGGCTGTAAACCGCCGCCACTCCAGTCGCCAGAGTTCCGCCCACAGCTAGCGCGATCGCCCAACGAGTTATCGGTTTTGACAATAGTCCTTCATCCATCCCTGGTTTATGCCGTTCTACAACACTTGGACAAAGCTAGACAAGATTGGATCTTGTTAGACATTATCCGAATTGCTTCCTGCTTCACTCTGGCGGTGACGGCACTCAACCAGTCCACAGGTTTAAATTTGGACAGAACTTGCCCTATTTAATTTTTATTGATCGAAGTAATTTGAGAAGCTTTGCTGCTTTAATCCGTTATTTTCAGCGCCATTAAGGTATGCTGGATTTCTCTAACCGCCTTATTACAGGTGCGCTACTCTTAAAAGCTTTGTTACGGGGTCTCAAGCCCTAATATTGTTCGCTTGGTTTTCGCTCCTGCGGACTATTATAGCACTGCACCGCTTAGACAAGATGCTGGAGCATTTTCCAATGTTCCCTGTTTCCTGTTTCCTATTCCCTATTCCCTATTCCCTGACAAATGACAAATGACAAATGACGAATGACCAATTACGCCGATGGCAAGTCAAACAATACCGTTGTCATATAATACTCTGCCCAATCCGCACCAAAGGCTTTTTCTAGGACACGACGGGTTTTATCATTCTGCTGCTGCTTGGTGCAATAATAATGCTGACCCGCTAAAACTTCTGCTTGGTCTTCAGCCGAAATCGGTGTCGCATTAACCGCCTGAGTACAATGAATTTGGAGAAAATTCTCTACTCGCGATAAAAATTGGTGTTCCTCTTCAGGGGTGTTGGGTCGAATAAAAATACAAAATTCAGAGAAAATATCGCCCCACTCTGGTAACTCACGGGCGTCTTGGAAATGAGGAGTTGGTAAAGCTTGTAATGGTTGGCGGTAAATGTCAGGTAAGATACGCTGAGCATTCACTGGAGAAAGGTCTGCGATCGCGGCACTGATTTTCCCCCGTCCACCAACTAAATCACAGCCGAACATGGGTAGATTATACTCCGGACGGGGAAACATGACACAGTGGAGGATATCGAGCATTGTTCCCACTTTTGCCAGTTCCAAGTGCAGTTTACGAAACTGTGGTGTCTGATAACAACGGTTTTCAATCGTAAGTTTCTCACCCTCTAGACGCCCCTCTACATAACCCAACTCAGCGGGTAGCTGATAGGGCGACAAATCCAGGTAACGCCGCCAGTTGGCTTCAATACAGTCGGCTAATTGGTGGATGAGGGGGTGTTGTTGCTCTCGCAGGGAAGGCTTGGTGGTTACTGACATTCCTTGAACCTAAACAATTAACGCTAAACCAGGCAGGATCGGGTGGTAGATATAGGATATCAGCTTCTGATTCCGTTGAGATCGTCACAATTTTAATCTGCCTGCTTTTTATCGTTACCAAACACGGCGCGTCTTAGCTTAATCCCTGTCTCTGTTCATTCATAGGTTGTAGCATTTGTCAACCGCGATGTTTTCTCCACTCCGGCAACCCGCTTTGTTTAAGAATTTTAAGATTGAGCGAGAGGGATATGGAATTGTCTGGAATGAGGAGATTGATATTAGCGAGTATGAGCGCTGGAAGAATGGTGTGATGGTGGAGAGCGAAGACTTAGCTGGTGTAAGGTGGCTCGAAGAACCCGGAAATCCCGTTAGCGATTATGGATATCCCCGACTTGCTACAGATCCTTTGCTAGATCAGGAAGTCGATAAGGATGTCAATATAAGTAAGCAGAGTTGATAGGAGTAGACAAGTATGTTTGGTTTAGGATGGCCCGAAGTGGCGATTATCGGAATTGTCGCTCTAGTAATTTTCGGTCCCAAGAAGATCCCAGATATGGGTCGCGCATTAGGAAAAACGCTGAAAGGTTTTAAAGAAGAGATGAATACTCCAACATCTGAAGAGGATGACGCTGACTAGAGTTTAGCTGTCCATCCTCCATTTTATGACGTATGAATAAGGGCGGGTTTTGTGCTTCATTTATGGGTGAGCTAGGGCGGGTTTTGTTGTTCAGTTATTTCTGGATAGCTGATTGTAGTTCCTAAACCCGCCCCTACAATTGTGGGCTCGCGCCTGCCGCCATTGGTGCCAACTTAAGGTGAAAAGTAGGAGGTGTAGGGGCGGGTTTGACGGATAACTTATGGCAACAAACCGATAACTTAACTAAACCCGCCCTTCTGGGGAAAGCAGGGGAAGTAAAGATACTTTCGTTACCAAGTTCGATAAGGAAATGCCTCGGTTGAATTATTGAGCCGAAGGCTTAATTCGAGCCATTTCCACCATCTCTCTTGATTGGTAATTCCGGAGTCTCCATTAAATCAGTCATCGCTTCAGTCAAGGCTTTGGGGTCCATGAATACGATTTTGGAGTTGCTACTTTCTCCCAATTTCTCGTTCGCTTCTACATAACGAGTGGCAATCAAATACTTGAGTACATCTTGACTGTTAGGCTTTTCAAGCAGCGCTTTTGAGATCATCTCTAGGGATTTCACCGTTCCCTCTGCCTGGGCGATCGCGGCTTCTCTCTCCCCCTCTGCCTCATAAATCGCCGCTTTTTTCATGCTTTCTGCTGCCCGTTCCTTCTCCAAGGAGTCTAGCACTGTCTGGGGTGGTTTAATTCCTTGGACTTCCACGCGGGTGACCTCTACCCCCCAGCTATCGACAGCCTCTTTGAGATGAATTGACAAATTCTTATTGATCTCGGAGCGGGATGAATAGGTTTGATCTAAATCCATTGTGCCAATTTCCGACCGTAACGTTGTGATAACTAAATTTCCAATTGCCTCTTTTACATCTTCAACATCGTAGTAGGCTTTATAGAGGTTGTTGATTTTCCAGTACACCACCGCATCGACTTCCACAGAAATATTGTCTTTCGTGATTGCCTGCTGGGGTTCGGTGTCTAAGACTTGTTCACGAGTGGTTTCTTCTACAGCAATGCGCTCAGTCACCAGCCAAACCTGTCGGAGACCGGGTTGTAGGGTTTTCTTATATTTCCCGAATCGTTCAACAATAGCTTGATTGCCCTGATTGATGACTTTGATTGAACCGAGATAGTAGCCGCCGCCGATTAAAAACAGTGCGAAAAAATATGAAAGAAGAGATCCCATGTTTTTAGACTCTCATTAATTAATAAGGATAAGGCGCGGATTAGGAATGCCTAGTCTTGACCAACTCAGGTTTTCCTCCAGCCGTTTTGTCTGGCAGCAAGTGTTACAGACTATTTACTCTCAAGCAAGACACCAGATAAAGAGGGACAATACCCACTCCCAGTGAAACATCCTTGGCTGATGCCAGAACGGGACGCTAGCTAGATTTAACCTGATTATCTCAGCATTTTAGCGGAATTTTAGCAAAATTTTAGCAAAATTTTGCCATTGGCATAAACCCGATGCTCTGTAGCTGCTAGGTTAACAAGAGAAATATGTCCATAATCGACCTGTGAACCGTCTTATTCAACAAATCCAATCCAGCTTGCTCAATCTCCTTGGCTCTGCTATTGAGGTTTTACCGGGGCTTATCGGCGGAGTGATCATTCTCCTGTTGACTCGCTACGCCGCCGAAGCTGCCCAGCAAGTCACCGCTAAAATAGGAGAGCGTACAATCCGCAACTCATCGCTGCAACTGCTGCTGGCGAAAGTCAGTTATGTGACAACGTGGGTTCTTGGCATTTTAGCCGCTAGTGTTATTGCCTTCCCTGGCTTACGGCTAGGTGACATTATCGCGGCGCTGGGGTTAGGATCAGTCGCTGTTGGTTTTGCCTTTCAAGATATCTTCAAAAACTTCTTAGCTGGAGTGCTACTACTGGTACAAGAACCGTTTCGCCTCAATGATCAGGTGATTATTGGTGATTATGAAGGAACGGTGGAGCGTATTGACATCCGTACCACCCAAATTCGTACTTATCAAGGTGAACGAATTCTCATGCCGAATGCAACGGTATTTACCAGTGCGGTGCAAGTCAGAACCGCCTACGGACAACGGCGAACGGATCTAGGGGTTGGAGTTGACTATAATACCCCCTTGTCTGAAGCGGCTGAACTGCTCAAGCAAACCATTACTCAGGTGGAGGGTGTCTTGTCCCAGCCCTCACCAGAAATCGATTTAGTCAGCTTTGGGGACAGTTCCATTGATTTCGTTGTCCGCTATTGGACGTTACCCCAGCAGCAACGAGTCCGTCAGGTGCAAACTCGATCGATTATGGCGATTAAAAAAGCCTTTGATCACGCCGACATTAATATTCCCTATCCTATTCGCACGCTTTACTTCTATGACCAGCAACGGTTCAATGATTATTTACCCCCGTCCCCAGATGAAGGTTCTAACTGACAACGGTTAAGATTGAAAATGTGTATCGATACCTCTTGTTCTACAAACCCTACGATGTCTTAAGTCAGTTTACGGATAGGGAGGACAGTCCCCGTCGAACGCTCAAAGACTATATTCCGGTGTCGGAGGTTTACCCCGTCGGACGCCTTGACCGAGACAGCGAGGGATTGCTCTTGTTGACCAATCATGGACGCTTGCAGCACCGTCTCTCTAATCCGCGCTTTCGACATCCCCGTACCTATTGGGTGCAAGTGGAACGTATCCCCGATGAAGCTGCCTTGAATCAATTGCGCCAGGGTGTAGTGATTAAAGATTATCAGACCAGAAAAGCTCAAGTGCAGCGATTATCACAAGAACCCGATCTACCCCCCCGCGATCCCCCGATTCGCTTTCGCAAAACTGTACCGACTTGCTGGTTAGAAATCACCTTGACCGAAGGGCGTAACCGTCAAGTACGGCGCATGACAGCAGTCGTGGGATTTCCCACCTTACGATTAATACGGGTCGCGATCGCTCATCTGCGTCTGGATGGGTTGCAACCGGGTCAGTGGCGTGATCTAACGCCCCCGGAACTTGTCTCTCTCCAGAAACTGGTGAAGTTTTGAGTGTCCCAGACATGATGCCAGAAGGAGGATGCCAGAAGGAGGAGCGGGTTTTACCGATAACGTTTGGGAGACATCCCTTATACAGACGCGCCATGGCGCGTCTCTACACTAAACCCGCCCTGGTTGAGTTTTAAGGTAACTCCCTTGTCAATACGGCTCTCCTGTGCCTTTGCACTCGATCACAACTCCCTTAAAAGCTGCAACCTTTGATTCTGGCGTGGCAAACTAGATGGCAGCTAGCTTATAATCCCAGCCTTAGAAACCCGATAGGAATTGAGGAAGTTCCGTTATGTTAATTTGTCCCCAGTGTCATTTTGAAAACCCGAATACTCACAAGTTTTGTCAGCGATGTGGAACTTCCTTGATCCATAAACTGTGTCCTGAATGCGATACCCAAGTTCCCGTTAATGCTGAAACCTGCCATAATTGCGGTGCGTTTACGGGAACGGTTTGGTGGGCAATGATTGCCAAAGAGCCAGAGTATGGCGTAACCTCAACCCCTGATCCAGAAGGTGCCTCAACTAATTCTGAGTCAATCGCTAGCCCTGCGGATCTAGAGTCATCAGCCCAGGGGACACAAACGAAGGAAAGTGAAGTAACGTCTGCCGAAATTCCCGATGATGCCAAAACCGATTCTGAGGCTTTTTCTCAGGAAACAGATCAGCCAGAAACGACGTCTGAGGCAAGTTCTGCTTACAATGTTCACTCGATCGCCTATCTGGATGCTCAACAACGTTACCGACTCATCGAACCCCTAAATCCCGACATCTTAGCGGATGCCCCCGCCGGATCGGAAACGTTTGTCAAAGTGTTGGACTGTCAGCCCTTTCAGAAGTCACTTCTGGAAGCCCTACTGGAGCAACAATCAGAGAAATCCCCGTCCCAATCCTCGCCCATCCTGGGAATTCCGGCGATCGCTCAACCCTATTTGGCGTTGAAACAAAACCATTATCCGACTGTGCCAGAGGTTCATGATGCGTGGCAGCAGGATAATCAATCAGTGATGTTGCTCGAAGATCGCTCAAGCTGGCAGCTTCTCAGTGACTTGTGGGGGAGTGAAGCGTTATCGACCTTAGAGCTATTGTATTGGCTCGATGAAATGGCAAGACTTTGGCAGGCACTTGAACCTTGGAATTGTTGCCAAAGTCTATTAGAAATTACCAATTTACGAGTCGATGAAGACCAGGTGTTGGGGCTAGAGCGCCTCTATCATGATCCTGAAGATGAACCACCTCTGTTAGAGGATTTAGGGCAGATGTGGCGGCTGTTATTTAACCAGTCGCAACGGACTCAATTGACCTCATTGGGGACGGTATTTCGGCAGATGTGTACCGAGGAAATTACCACAATTGACCAATTGCGATCCGAGTTAGAAGCGATCGCTCACGCTGAAGAAGAAGCACAAGAAGAACAGGCAACGGCAGTTACCTTAGATATGGCTGAACCCTTGTCTGAAGAGGCGATGAGTTTTCTGGAAATGCCCACAGCAGACGTGGGTAGCTACGACGATGGTGGTCCTACGGTTGTTCTACCCATGCAATTACTCAGCCTTGACGATGTTGGCTGCACGGATATTGGTCGTCAACGGGATCACAATGAAGACTGCTTTGGTATTCAGGCACAGGTGAAAAAGCACGAAACCCCCATAGGTCGAACCTTAGACGCTCGCGGTCTTTATATTCTCTGTGATGGAATGGGTGGACATGCTGCCGGAGAAGTGGCGAGTTCTATGGCGGTGGAGAAGCTGGAGGCGTATTTTCAAGACCATTGGCAGGATGAGTTACCGACCGAAGAGACAATTCATGAAGCGGTGCGCCTAACTAACCAGGACATTTATGATGTCAACCAACAAAATGCCCGATCAGGCAGTGGTCGCATGGGGACAACCTTGGCAATGATGTTGATTCAAAATACCAACGTCGCGATCGCCCATGTTGGCGATAGTCGTCTCTATCGGTTAACCCGCAAAGGTGGTTTAGAGCAACTCACCGTAGACCATGAAGTCGGTCAACGGGAAATGAAACGCGGCGTGGAAGAAGCGATCGCCTATTCTCGCCCGGATGCTTATCAACTCACTCAAGCTTTAGGACCACGCAGTGACCAGTTTGTTACTCCTGACATCAATTTTTTGGAACTGAATGAGGATACCTTATTCATTCTGTGTTCCGATGGGTTGTCCGATAATGAACTTATCGAGAATAACTGGCAGACCCACCTGGCTCCTTTGCTCAGTTCTCGCGCTAATCTTGAGCAGGGTATCCTACAGTTAGTTGACCTAGCCAATGAGCAGAATGGTCACGACAATATCACAGCGATACTCATCCGAGTAAAAGTGCGACCTAATTTTCAGCAACGGAGTTGGTCATGAACCCGACGCATAAATGCGGGGGCTTGTAAGACTTTATTCTTGCCACGCTCGAATATTTTTTGCAAGCCTACATGACCAGCCTAAGACTCATGAGGTCTACGTTTAGAGCAAGTGTTAAATTTCCTACCTACGAATGCATGAACCAACAAGGAATTGAGACAATACTGCAAGGGATAGGGGGAGCAGGGGGAGCAGGGGGAGCAGGGGGAGCAGGGGTGCATGTAGAGGCGTTCCGGTGGAACGTCTGGGAGAAAAAATTAAATTAGAGCTTATGCGAGCAGTATTGGGAGGCTACCAACAGCCCTAGTCGAAGCTGTAAGTAAACCTCAATGTCCGGCTATGGGGGAATTGTATTAGTTTTATATATCGGTAGGTTCATCAAGGACTCAGAGGAATCCTAATCCCGAAAAAGGACGGGAGCGACTAACTTTAATTAAGGACTAGATTATTTTTTATGCCACGAGTACCAGTAATCCGTCTAACTAATAAACCACGGATACCAAACCGGGCTTCAAGAGCCAGAGTTTGGCTCAAGGGACTCCCGCCAAGACATTGAAACAAGCCCTGTGAGTTAAGGACAAAAAACTGAGGACTATGGTCACGCTGACCCTTCTACATCCGCAGGCATCCACTCCATTACAACAGTGGAAATTCCACAACCAGTCTACAATTCGTATTGGTCGATCGCCAGATAATGACGTGATTCTAAACAATCCGTTAGTATCTCGGTATCACCTCGAATTGAGAGTCACCGTCGTCCAATCTGGACATAAGTGGCAGTTGGTTAATCAGGGAACCAACGGCACGTTTCTGAATGGAGTGCTGGTATCACGAGAGATACTCCCGAATCAGGGCTTGATTCGGCTGGCTCGAGAAGGACCGATGCTCAAATTTGAACTGAACCCGGTTTCTGTGCCAAATTCTGGCTTAGTCTCGCCAACGCCTAAATCTAAACCGTCTTGCACTCACCTGGGCAATCCTCCCGGTAATTTATTTTGTATTCACTGTGGTCAACCTTTAGTCCCTGTACAACGAGTTATCCGCCACTATCAAGTCCTGCGAACTCTGGGACAGGGAGGAATGGGGACAACCTATCTCGCCTGGGATAATACAGGCAAAATCGAGGGACGCCCCACGTTACTCGTCCTCAAAGAAATGAATGCGGATGTGGCACAAATTGCTAAAGCCCAAGAACTGTTTGAGCGAGAGGCGCGTGCCTTACAAGCCCTGCATCATCACGGAATTCCTCAGTATTATGACTTTTTTGTCGAAGGGGGTAAAAAATATTTGGCAATGGCGCTCATCCACGGACAAGATTTGGAGCAACGGATTTTGATGGCTGGACCCGTTACCCCAAATCAAGCCATTGAGTGGATGATTCAAACCTGTGATGTTCTTGATTACATCCATTCCAGCGATCCGCCCTTAATCCATCGGGATATTAAACCCGCGAATCTGATAGTACGTCATCGAGACAATACCATTGTTGTCCTTGACTTTGGCGCAGTGAAGGAGATCGGGACAATGCCAGGAACTCGAATTGGTGCTGAAGGATATAGTGCCCCCGAACAAGACCGAGGGACTCCAGTCACTCAATCCGATCTCTATGCCATTGGTCCGACCCTGATTTTTCTGTTAACTGGGATGACTCCCCTTAAATTTTATCGCCGCCGTAGTTTAGGCTATGGATTTGACTTGTCCAAAGCCCCCACGATTACTCCCGCGTTACGGGAAGTAATCGACCGGGTATGCCAACTCAAAGTGTGCGATCGCTACCAAACGGCGAAGGAGCTTGCAAACGCCTTAGACGCTTGTCGCTAGAGCTTCTGCTGGCGCGATCGCTTCGCTATTAACGGTTCAAAAACGTCAGGACATCTATTCTTCATCCCATGCTTCCACGGCGAGTAAATCACCAATTGGATCTTGCATGGTGAAGCCAAATTCGATGAGTTCCTTTTTCCAGAACGACCAGTCGTCGCCATATAGCAGGGCGATTTTCCATATACTGTCGCTGGGTTTGATTATCTTGGAGTCCACGAGTGAACGCACCTGACGCTGCATCTTCACCATGGGGTGAGTAACTTGCTGAGTCATACTCTCAATTTTCTCGAAATAACTTTTGCAAATGCTTGGATCAAAAAAACGCTTCCTGTTATTTATTTTTGCCGGTTCGTAGAGTTGGCTCTCGGCAAGGAAGCATTACCCTACCCTTATAACCCATCCGAGGACATTTACGCAACCCTTTTTAGAAAAATGTACGGAAATCACTACCATTGCCCCTGGAATGGCTGCCGTTAAGGGAAGGGGGAGCATGTAGAGACGTGCCATGGCACGTCTGGGAGCTGGGGAAGAAAAAATTATAGCTGTCGCTATAAAGGTTAGGATTTCTTTATGGGTTAAGAGAATCTAAGTCAGTTGGCTTAGATTCTCCTCTAGTTCACACGTTCTGTTCAACCGCTGTCTTCACAGCAGACTGTAACAACAGACCATATTCAATCCCCTCAACCACCGCCTGATAAGACGCTTCTAAGATATTGGCAGAAACACCCACTGTTGTCCAGCGCTGCTTGCCATTACTCGATTCCACCAGCACACGAGTTTTTGCTGATGTGCCAGCCGCACCATCCAGAATCCGCACTTTGTAGTCGGTCAGGTAAAAGGTTCCTATCTCTGGATAAAATCGCACCAGGGCTTTCCGTAACGCGGCATCCAGTGCTGACACGGGTCCATTACCTTCAGCCACTTCTAAAATATCCTCACCATTAACCGTAACCTTAATCGTCGCCATCGCATTACTGTAAGGCGTGTCGATACCTTGAAGCATGTCACTGTGAACCTGAAACCCTTTCAGTTCAAAATGCTGCTGCTTCTGCCCCAGGGCGTCTCGCATTAGTAAATCAAAACTGGCTTCGGCGGCTTCAAATTGATAGCCCTCATTTTCCAACTCTTTCAGGCGTCCTAAGATTTGGCGACAGGCGGCGTCTTGTTTGTGGAGTTCATGTCCAAAACTCTTGGCTTTTGCCAAAACGTTACTGAGTCCAGATTGGTCAGAAATCACAATCCTTCGCTGATTACCCACCTGTTGGGGCGGAATATGTTCGTAGGTGAGTGGATTGCGTTCAACGGCGGAAACGTGAATCCCGCCTTTGTGGGCAAATGCTGACCGACCTACAAATGCTGCATGATCATCAGGCGCTAAATTAACGATTTCACTAATGGAACGACTGACTTGAGTCAGTGTGGCTAATTGTTCCTCTTGCATACAGTGATACCCTAGCTTGAGCTGTAAGTTAGGAATCAAGGAACACAGATTCGCATTACCACAGCGTTCACCATAGCCGTTCATCGTTCCCTGAACCATACAGATACCTTCCACCACACTCATCAACGCATTCGCCACAGCGGTATCGGAGTCATTGTGGGTATGAATGCCCAATCGAGGCGAATGTAGAGACGCGCCATGGCGCGTCTGTAGGGGCGGGTTGAGTCCATCTGGTTCTGTTGTTGGTGATAAAGTTGGTTCAAAACCCGCCCTGCCTTGGTTTTCAGGGTTGAGTTCTAAACGTTCAATCACATCTCGGACGATTTGACCAATTTCATGGGGTAGAGTTCCGCCATTGGTGTCGCAAAAGACTAACCATTCAGCCCCCGCATCCATAGCAGTTTTCAGGGTTTTCAGGGCGTAATCTGGGTTATTTTTGTACCCATCAAACCAATGTTCGGCATCATAGATAACTCGCCGCCCTTGACTACGAAGGTATTCTATGGTGTCTCGAATCATTTCCAGATTTTCGTCAAGGGTAGTACCTAACCCTTCCGTGACATGGAGATCCCAAGACTTACCAAAGATAGTTACCCAATGTGTCCCTGCTGCCAAAATCGCTTGTAGCATCGGATCTTCAGCAGCAGTTTTATGAGGGCGTCGCGTTGAGCAAAAGGCGACGATTTCGGCTTGGGTTAAGGGTTCTTCTTTGAGTCGCCAGAAAAATTGCACGTCTTTGGGATTAGCACCGGGCCAACCGCCTTCGATGAAGGGAATCCCTAATTGGTCGAGTTGTCGGGCGATGCGGAGTTTGTCTTCGATGGACAAGGAAAGACCTTCACGCTGGGAACCGTCCCGCAGCGTTGTGTCGTAAATCCAGATAGGGTTGGGTGTTTGTGCAGTCATAAGTAAGGATAGTTGTGTAAATTGTCAAGAAATGTAAACTAGAAAAAGTAAGGGTGTAGTCACTACGATATAAATCATCAATGCCTAAAGTAACAGCTCAAGGGAAAACGTTTTCATGTGACCCAGGCAGTAATTTACGCAAAGTTTTGCTGGAGCATGGTGTCGCGCTTTACAACGGCAATGCCAAAATTATCAACTGTATGGGGATTGGTAGTTGTGGCACTTGTGCGGTTGAGGTAGAAGGGGAGGTTTCAGAAGCAAACTGGAAGGATAAAGCAAGACGTTCTCTTCCGCCCCATTCTCCCACAGCTAATCGTCGCTTAGCTTGTCAGACGAAGGTTTTGGGTGACGTGCGGGTGACGAAATATGATGGTTTTTGGGGACAAGGGGAGGATGTTGTTTGGACATCGGAAGGGAGATAGGGAAGATGGGGGAGCTGGGGAAGCTGGGGAAGAAAAAATTAACTTAGAACTGATCCGAGCCTTATTGGGAAAGATGGGATGTACTACATGGAGTTAAAAAACACTGTAGGGGCGCAAGGCTTGCGCCCTCACCCCTTTACTTGTGAATTTTGGAAAGAAAGACAAATTTAAACTGATGTCATCAAATATGTAAACCTTATCAACATCTTCGTCCAAATAAACATGAATAAAAATATCAGTCATACGTTACGAACTCGTGGATCAATAAGTTCGTCTGGAATACGGTTGCGTTCTATGTATTCATTGATTTCTGCCTGATGATCCAGATAATAGCTGAGTGCATCAAATACCTGTGATAGACCAAGATGGGTTAACCGCTGAGGAATTTCCTCCGGCGAAACTCCGATACGCCACATTTCTACTATTGCCCTGACTGGTGTGCGGGTGCCTTTGATAATGGGTTCGCTATTGAGTATTTCGTCATTTCTGACAATGTGACAGTGTTCCGTTAACCTTACCATTAATGATTACTCCGTGAAGGGGAAATCTCAGATCAATTCTAGCTTGACATCGTGTCATTTTTTTGTTTTTAGGTCTCTGCGTGAGGCGAGACGAAATCATCCTCTAGATTACCCAAGTTGTTCGAGGAGGGTGGGAGGTGCAGGAAATAGGGTAGTACCTAACCCTTCACTGACATGGAGTTCCCAAAATTTACCAAAGTATAGTCACCTAATGTGTCCTTACTGCCAAAATAGCTGGTAGCATCAGATCATCAGCCGCCGCTTTATGAGGGCGTCGCGTTGAGCAAAAGGCAACAATTAGGCACGTTTCAATCTAAGTACCTGGACATAAATTCTGTCCGCTGTACTAAGAAATATTAACAAGCCTCAACTCTTTACTGTTCCCTGTTCCCTAATCTCAACCGTTAACTTTAATTTTGTGCGACTACTTATGTCATCAAACATTGAAACTCTATCAACATCAGAACAAGACGTTCAGTCTAACCCTTCGACGTTTCACCTTTCTCCCTTAATTCGGATTACTCTTTTGAGTCTATACGTGGCGCTAACTGTACCTCTACCCTTTTTAGCCCAAGTGTCTGATGCTCCCATACCGCCAGTATTACTGTGGGGAGGAATTAGCTTGGGGTTATTAGCGCTGTATGGGGCGTTGAGTGAACGAGTTATTGTGGATGATGAGAAAATTCAGGTGACTTATCCGAAATGGGTTCCTCGTTTTTTCCGTAAGGGTTGGGAGTTACCTTGGGCGGATGTTAAAGATTTAAAAATGCGGACGACGGGACAAGGGGGATTGGTTTACTATTTTGTAAGCCAGTCATCGGAGCAGGCGTATTTACTACCTATGCGTGTGGTGGGTTTTGCTCGGTTAGTTAAGTTGGTGGAAACGTATACAGGTATCGATACCACTGATATCCGTCCCTTGGCACAACCTTGGATGTATCTAATTTTGTTAGGATTGACGCTATTGCTATTACTTGTCGATGGTTGGACAATTTGGACGGTTTTTAGCCAAGGTTTGATCGCTTGAAAAATGTTTATAATTGTAAATATTTAACCACGGATGATGTCGGTAAGCTGTCATGCATTTAAATGGGGTATTAGTAGCGAGCAAGATGCTTGATGTAGCGAGCAAGATGCTTGATGTAGCGAGCAAGATGCTTGATGTAGCGAGCAAGATGCTTGATGTAGCGAGCAAGATGCTTGATGTAGCGAGCAAGATGCTCGCACTACGGCAAGGATTGCGCCATTATTGATATTAAGGTTTAAATGCCGAACAGCTTACTAACTGGAAATGCTAATCCATCAGTTTTTTACTCTAATATAAAATGAATTCAACTCAAGACTATATGCATAATTTTGCTATAAAAAAGCAAGAATTCATGGAGTTAGTTAATGCATTAATCAATAAACAGAACAGTATTGATGAATCGTCAAAATCTCGCCAAAATATTCTTGATGAGATTTCTAATATTTTAGTTTTTATTCAACGGATTGAAATACTAAGTATAAAAAAGAAGCAAGTTGACCGAGGACATGAACCCAGAGTTCTAGAACTTACCAGTATCCTTGAAGTTTTAATTCCAGCGGTTAAATCGGTTGTGGACGGCAAAGCGGGTATTTCTCTGGTCAAACAGACCCGCATTAGGCTGTTGCGATCGCTCCGCCGACACGAACCATTTTTCCTAATCCTTAGACGCTCAATTCTTAATAGTTTTATCGATATTTACTATTTGGATTCAGTGCCGACCAAAGTTATTATCGGACTAGGCTTTCCTTTTTCGTTTGCCGGCATTATTGCACTAATTTCTTCAGTTTATTTTTTGAATTATGGAACTCAAACATCCGAACTATCTCAAGTTAGTGAATCGTTGGAGAAAATCAGCAATGAACGTGAAGAAATAAAACAAAGTTTAGCAGGTATGGAGACACCACAAAGAACGTTAAGTTCATTAGGTGCGGACAGCCGTCCAATTCCGATGGAAGAAAGAATCCGCGAGATTGAATCAACGTTGACATCCCTCGATAATCAGGTCAAGCAACAACTTCAATTAATGGAGGAACAAAATCAATCGGCTAAACAATTAACTATCACTTTGCCCTTTGGTTTGGAAACGATTTCTTTATCGCCAGAAGATTCTCAAATTATTTTCCAAGTGTTTGTGGTGGGCGCATCGGGAGCGTTGGGAAGTGTAGTCAGTATTTTAATTCGACTGAAGGAGTTTGATGTAGAGTTTCGAGAAATCCTCGATCCAGTCATCCCCTTTTTGATCGGGGCGTTTAAGCCAATTATTGGGGCATCATTTGGTATTTTCATGTACGCCCTGATTAGTTCTGGACTGATTCCCCTGGATACGAACCCAACAGAGGCTACTGGTAGAAAAGAGGAATTATTTTATTGTGCGATCTCGTTTACCGTGGGATTTAGTGAACGGTTAGCCAAAGATGTGATTGCCCGGGCGGAAACGACGGTAAAACTGGGAAACGTTAAAGAAATCCGAGAAATAAGAGAAATAGATGAATCAGGAGAACAATAGCCAACCATGAACTCGCTCACGGTATCTGATGATTCATTATCGCCGACGCTGGCTCAACTCCAACTCAAACAAGTGAGTTTGGTTACATCAGCCAAAGGCGCGATTCCAGGAACCACGATTCTCAGCGATATTTCCTTTGACGTAGCTAGAGGCGATCGCATAACCTTAATTGGTCCGGCTGGTGCGGGGAAAAGTTCACTGCTGCGGCTGTTGAACCGATTGAATGATCCCACCAGCGGTACGATTTATCTGGAGAATCAAGATATTCAGACGATTCCTGTGCTACAGTTACGACGGCAAATTATGCTGGTTTGCCAAGAACCGAAGCTATTAGGAATGACGGTACGGGAGGCGCTAGCTTACCCATTGGTGTTACAGCAACTGGAAAAATCCGCGATCGCCCAACGGATTCAAACCTATCGGAAAAGGCTGCACATCCCAGAAGATTGGCTAGAACGCACGGAATTACAACTTTCCGTCGGACAACGACAACTGGTTGCGATCGCACGGGCTTTAATTTGTCAACCCAAAATTATCCTATTAGATGAACCGACATCCGCCCTTGATGTGGGTACAGCTTCTCATTTTTTGGGTGTCTTAGCTGACATGGCGAATCAGGATCAGATCACTGTTTTAATGGTCAATCATCAGTTAGACATGGCTCAACTCTTCTGTAATCGGATATTGTATCTCCAGACAGGTCAACTCATGCAAGATACATCAGCGACTAATTTGGACTGGAACCTGTTACGAGAATCCCTAGTTCAAGCCGAAGCGCAAGCAGCACAAGAGTGGGGAGTGGAAGAGTTTTAAGCCAACCTTCGAGGGAACCTGGTTTGTAGGGGCGGGTTTAGGGACTTTCTTATCGCGATTGATGGTAACGTTTGTACAAAACTCGCCCTTACTCAATTTTGACCGAACTCCCTTATCTCCCTGTACCCCTACACCAAGAACACTATTGTCGCCCAGCGGTACTCGCAGCTACGGGTGCAACATCTGGTCGAGACGTTGGATAATTATGATCTGCTTCTCCTTCAGTTGATTGGCTGCGTTCGAGCATTTCTGGATTAAACCGATAACCCACATTCCGCACCGTTTGAATTAAACTTGGTTGTCGGGGATCAGTTTCAATTTTTTTGCGTAGTGAGAGGACATGGGTATCAATAGTACGGGGATTATCAATAGCATCGGGCCACGCCCGACGGAGTAATTCCGAACGACTTAATGGTAATCCTTCTGCTTGAGTAAGAACGTAGAGCAAACTAAATTCCTGAGGCGTTAAATCAACAAACTCCCCTTTGTAACACACCCGGCGCTGAACTAAATCAATTTTGAGATCACCATATTCCAGCGTCATTGGTACAGCCGTCATCCGGATACGTCGAATCAGCGCCTCAACTCTTGCCAGAAATTCCTGCATCCCAAAGGGTTTGGTTAGATAATCATCGGCACCAGCTTTTAACCCTTGGACGATATCAACTTCATGATTACGGGCAGACAGCATTAAAATTAACGAATGTCGCTGCTGATGAATCCAGCGACAAAACTCTACCCCGTCACCATCGGGTAAGTCAGAGTCGAGAATGACGAGAGTGGGTTGGCGATTATAGAATGTCTCTCTGGCTTGATAGAGGGTGGCAGATTGATAAACCCAATAGCCTGCCTGCTGCAAGTGCCAACCTAGCAGCGATCGCAAATGGGGATTCCCCTCGATAATCTGAATACAAACCGATGCTCCCACGGCATTTTGTTTCCTTTTTCGGCATTGTTACTCAGGTTAACAAAGCTAATGTCAAGATTTTGTAACAACTGTTACTGTGATAGCTGAGGGGGCGGGGTGTGGGAAAAATTTGCTTTCAACTCAGTTGACACCAATGCTTACCTGCTGCTTCAGGTGTCAAATTTTATGGTACGCTAAGTTTCCAAGCATCCATTTGAGACAATCTATTACTATCGTCCTCTGCGTTACCTCTGTTATTATGTCTATGTCAAAAAAAGCTCGTCCGACCCGGGGGCAGTTGGAACGCCGCCTCTCTCAAGGAGTACAATCAGTCTACCGTGAGCAACTTGGGCATCAACCTGGCAAAATAATAGCCAGTCTTCAAGGTGATAGAGTTACGCTGATTCTGGAAGATGCTGTAACTCAGCCGGAGCAGTTACTTGCTAACCAGGGAGAGAAAGACCTAACTGAGAAGGTGCGCTCAGATTTAGATGCTGCCATCAAGCCTCAATTGAGAGAGCGAATCCAGGAAATTTTGGGAGTAAAGGTGGTTGATTTGCTTAGTGATACCACTCTAGAAACTAAAAGGGAGGGAATCATCGCTGTACTAGCTGAGACGCCTCAATTTCGCTGTTCGGGTTCAGCCGCACAACAGCCAACTCATCAAGCTTCTTAAGACGTTAGTGATTGTCATTTGTCTGTCATTTTTTCAATAAAACCTCTATGGCTTACGATTATTAGAACCTAGATTGTTAATTCTAAAAATGTACGTGGACAACAATTAATATAAATAAATGCCAAATAATGGCAAATTATTTAGAGAAAGCCTTAAAATAATCCTTATTTAGATAAATCATGAAATTCAAGCTGGGCTGTCAATTAAACTATAGTGTTGCGGCAAGTAGCACTTTTATTTTTAATCTCAGTGTTGTTGAGAAAAAGCATCAAAGAATTCTGCAAGAAAAGTTGCAAATTGAACCATCCATGGATTATGAGGAGTATGTTTCTCCTCGGATGGAAAACCGATATCTACGAGTCTATGTACCCCAAGGTGACTTACAGGTGTCCTATCAAGCCACTGTGGATTTATTTTATCGGGATGAAGACCCCAGTTCGATTTCGGAAAATCCTCCGGATAAGTTACCGTTAGAAACGTTACATTACCTCTATCCATCACGTTACTGTGAGTCAGATCGGTTAATGCGTCTGGCACAGAATGAGTTTGGTAATTTGATTCCTGACTATTCCAGAGTTACGGCTATCTGTAATTGGATTTACGATAACGTCACCTATTTATCAGGTAGCACGAATCAACATACCTCGGCTTATGATACCGCGACAGAACGAGCAGGGGTTTGTCGAGATTTTGCCCATTTGGGGATTGCGTTTTGTCGGGCGTTGAATATTCCGGCTCGATTTGTGACGGGATATGCCTATAATTTAGAACCGCAAGATTTTCATGCCTATTTTGAGGCGTATTTAGGCGATCGCTGGTATTTATTTGACCCTACCCGACTCGCCCCCTGTAATGGGTTAATTCGCATTGGTATCGGGCGCGATGCGGCTGATGTCGCCTTTGCCACTATTTTTGGTGATGTTCAGATGAACTATAAGGATGTGTTTGTCGAAGCGGTTCCGGATCAGGATGGAAAAACGCCTGAACTCCCCGACTATACCAATCGTGCGATCGCGTTAATATAACAGCAGGCTTCAAGGCAGGAAGGAAGTTATTTATCTAGTTTCTAACGTAAGTGAGGTACAGACGTTTCCCCAGCGTGTATTTATTCATTCAAATAAGATTCTTTTGTATGTCAGAAAGTTTTACCATGACCGTTAAAGGATGAATTGGAGAAGGCATAAAGCCGCAACGTTCCACGTAAAAATCTTTCACATTCTCGTTAAGGGCATGAATTAGAATCGCTCTAATCCCTAGTATTTCTGATGCTTGTAGAGTACGCTTTACGGCATCTTTGATCATTCCCATACCAATTCCCTTTCCTTGATGATGAATATCAACAGCCAGTCTACCCATTACTACGACTGGGATTGGATCGGGCATATTTCTTTTGATTTTGCCTGGAGATTCAATATGGGAAACCTGACCATTCGCTAAACAGTAGTATCCTACTACTTTGTTTTCCCAACAGACTACATAAGTGCGTGATGAACCAAGCGTTTCATTGTTAAGAGCGCGTGTTTTTAACCATTGATTTAAGCTTATCTCTCCACAATCAAATGACTCTATATCATGGGTTGGTTGAATATGTTCCGGTGGGGTATACTTCATGAGGTAATTACCACAGAATAATAATTATTCCCAAGGAGATTTTACCTGAAGCAATTGATGTAACTTTTCATTTTTCTCTGGGGGCATATCAAGAGCTTGATTAAAAGCCTTCCACTGGTCATCATTAAGGCGGAACAATCTCCAATCTAGCAATGCCTCTTCTGCTGCTCGATAGGCTGCGTCTAACATAAAAGCACTCCGAGTCTTGCCACAAACAGATGCCGCTGTGTCTATGAGATCAAGCTGATTGGGTTCAACTCTCATATTGACGACAAGGGAGCGCTTGTCTTTATTGGTTTTATCAAGAAACGCCATAGTTACTCTCTACTTTAGAGTTTTAGGTATGTGTGTACATTGTATATACAAAAAACCACGATAGTCAACAAGTACAGCACTAAGTAGGTGGACACAATTAAAATTAACGGTTGAGATTAGGGAACAGGGAACGGGGAACAGAACAGTAAAGAATATCCTCTCCCTGCCTTGGTACTGCTATAAAATAGACAGATAAGCTGAAGTCAGTAGCGGGTTCGAGGACAGGTTCCGTAGGGATACAGCGTTGCCGTGCCTCCTGCCTATTGGATTCAACGCCATGCACGCCGACTGATTCCACTCACCCAATCCACGAGAATTGTCAGCATAATTAAACAGGCGATAGTGGTAACAATACCGGGCGCGTCAAAACTACTCAATTGTTCACTCAATAACCGCCCTAACCCACCCGCCCCCACTAATCCCACAATGACAGTTTCTCGCATACAGACTTCCCAACGGTACAGAATATAAGCCAGAAAACGGGGTAATGTCATCGGTAGCACCCCATATAAAAACACCAATGCAGCGGGGGTTCCCTGAGCTTTTAAGGCTTGTAATGGAGGTTGGGGGAGATTTTCTGTCACTTCTGCCATCAGCCGCCCTAAAATCCCCAAATTGTGCAATCCCAACGCGATCGCACCCGGTAAAATACCTGGAAATAAGATAAACAGCGCCACTAACGCCCAAATTGGTGCAGGAATTGCCCGACACACCAGTAAAATCGCCCGTGTGAGTAAAAAGGTAATCCACACCCAAATCTTCTCGTCTCGCCCTCTTTCTTGACGACTCGGATTGAGTAATCCTCCAGGGAGGAAAAAATTACGAGTCGCCGGAAACGAGAGTAAAATGCCACCCATACCCGCCAGTGCGATCGCGAGAATGGACATGGATAGGGTTTGAGTTGATAATCGGACTAATTCTGGCAATTGTTCCCAACTGATATCCGGTGGAAAGGATACAGTTATCGCATCCACCAATAATTTCCCCGTGCGGGGTGACCAAAGTTGGGTAAAGTCAGGATGGACATACCAAAAGCAAAAGGGGATGAGTAGCACCCCCCCGATACCCGCCAGAGTAATCAACGGATCACGCGGATAGAATCCCCTTTGAGACGTAGAACCGTGATCAGCATTTAAATCCAGGCGACTGCTACAGCCTAAGCGATCGCGTAACCAAGCGCTACTCAAATCAACTATCCCGTTTAAGATAAATAGGGCATAGAAAAACGTCCACAACTGTTGATAACGCAGCGACTGCAAACTTAGGAAAATCTCATATCCCAATCCCCCAGCCCCGATAATTCCCAACACCGCCGCCGAACGAATCGAACATTCAAAGCGATAAAAGGTATAGGAGAGAAGGTTTAAAAAGGCTTGGGGAATCAGCGTATACAGAAATACGGTTAACGGTGCAACCCCACTATTCAGCAGCGTAATTAGCGGTTGACGGGGCGTCTCATCCAGAATTTCGGCAAAAACCTTTGCTACTACTGCCCCAAAGGGAAGCGCGATCGCTAAAATGGCGACTAAGGGATCAAGTCCCCAAATATTCACAAAAAACAGTCCCCACAGCATTTCGTGAATCGCCCTGGGAACCGCCAACAATCCCCGCAAACTCACCCAAATCTTAGAGGGGTGTCTCTCGATTGCACCCGGAGAAACCGCTAACCACCACACCTCAGAGGTAAATATCCCGCCAATGATTCCCAGCACCACACTGAGAAACGTACCACAGACGGCATAGGCTAACGTAGTCAGTGTCGCCTCTAAGGTTAATTGGAGAAACTCAAGGCTTAACTCCGGTTGTAGACTAGCTTGGAGAAATCGCCCCAATAAGGAAAATCCACCTGGATTCAAGATATCCTGTCTCCAGATACCCGTCTGATAGAGAGAAAGTGCGATCGCGCCGATAAATACTAATCCCCAAGCCGTTGGTGGGTTGAGAATTGGGGGACGAGATAAGGGCTGAGGTTTCACAGGATGATGATCGGGAAGCTGGGGGGAGATGAGAGTGGGTTTGAGATAACGTTATCATCAATGGCGAAATGCAATACCCTCAACCTATCCCTACAAACCAGGTTCCCTTCAGCGCATCAAAGGGTCAAAACTGCCGTTTTTCTGTCTTTAGTATGAAGAAAATTGTAGGGGTACTTCACAGACTATCTATGCCGCTATTAAAAATTAAATTACACCTCAGCAAACTGCGTCAAATCCTAGCCTTGTTTTTAATTCCAATTTTCTTGATTTTTGGTTTCGCGATCGCAGACAATAATAGCGACGCCTTAGCCACCCCTCTAACGCCTACAGCACAATTAACCCCAGCCCATCCTCAATCTGAGAAATCTGTAGATTTAGACAAAGGGAGTGAACAAGCGAAAAAGGCATCAGAAAAGGCATTTGAGGGGTTAGAGACAACCAAGGAATTGATTGGCAAAACCGAGAAAAGAAAGCAGGCGATTGAACATGGACGGAAAAAGGCAAGCCGTAAATTAGACTCGATGGCTAAAAAAGCCGAAAAAGCTAAAAAATCAGAAGAATCCTTGAACGACACCGAAAAACTAACCCTTGATCGGATAACTGACGGTAAATAGGGCTTGCTGAATAAGTGGTGAGGTGAGGGGGAGCAGGGGAAGCTGGGGAAGCTGGGGGAGCTGGGGGAGCAAGGGTACATTTTCCCTGAGCAAGGTGATGCCATACTTATGAAGATGCTACCCCATTTCCTGGCACTTTATCCACTGTCCATACGCCTCAAAGTATTGATGGATCAGGGTTTCCGGGTTGTGCATTAAGCCCTAAATAATCCAAGTTTACAGCGCTTCGCGCTGTCATGAAGTACAGTAAGTAGATCAAAGTCCCCCTTTTTAAGCTATGCATTACTCACATCTTTCTTAACATGAATTCCCTTGACTTTAGCAGTAGTTTTGGGGGAAAGTAAAAGCCTCTTTCTGGGCAATGTCATGGAGTCGTCGCAGACCTTGCCAAATAGTTTTAACCCCCGGTTCGCCATCATGAGAACGGGCTAAGAACCCGCCGAGTTGGGCGATCCAACGCACGGCATCTCTTAAATTGGGAGGGGAGTCAGGGGGGTTAGAGTGATGATGAATCGTGCAATAGAGACTCTGCCACTGATATGCTTCTAAAATAGTGTCGGCAGGCAGATCAGGATGGTAACGGGCTAGATAGGTGATCCATAATAAGCGCCAAGCGACGATAGTGTAGGTAGCCAAAGCTCGATGAATGCGATCGGCACTTTCCAATTGCAGTTGTTCTATGCGACAACCGCTCTTGAGAACATAATGATAACGTTCAATCAACCAACGATAAGAGTACCAACGTAAACATTGCACCAAATCCTCAAAGCAATTGATGGTTAAGGTGGTTAGAAGTAACCAATTAACGGGTTCCACACCAGGAGGTGGGTCTACTTCAAGTGCTTGAATAACTTGTATACAGACAGGTTGAAGGTGTTGACGTTGTGGATGAGTATTGGGGGGTTGTAATTCTACGGTGGTAGTCCGCAGTGTGAGAGTGGCGATTCGGGGTTGACGCTCTGGATGTCGTCTCAATTCTAAGGTGAGCTGACCCATTGGTGGAACTTTCTCAATGGCTTGCTGCAAGCGCTGCACTTGTGGTTCGGGCTGTGTGGACTTGACACAACGATTGTGGTTAGCCCGAATGATAAATTCACTGTTTGGGCGGCGGGGTAATACAAACAAGTCATAGATATCAGCTTCTCGGTCAGCGACTGTTACCACTGTTGTCTCTGGTGGAATTAGGGTTTGAGTCACATCCAGTGCCGTTAACCAGCGATAAGATTCTTTATCTTGGATGTCTTTTTTGTGTCGTTGATGTTTCTTACCCAAAAAGGCTGGGTCTCTTGTCCAGACTTGTTGATGTAAGACTCCTAACGGTATTCCGGAAGCGCTACTACAAAAGACCGAATGCACTTTTAAACCCGATGATTTACTATTGTCTAGATAACCCATACCTTTCTTGCTGGGATGATGGGTGAAATTGAGTTCAGTCGTATCTTGAATCGCAATAACGACCGCTTCGGCTTGGATTCTATTGAGAGTACTGGTTTGGTGGGCTTGAACAATCGAGGAGGCTTTGACATGAGGAGAACTCCAAAAATCATAGGCGGCTTGGGTTGCTGCCCAGTCTCCTGATGCCTGGGGTATGCTGGCGCAAGGCTGGGCTGCCAAGTCACTCACTAAACGTATCAGCCTTTTGTTGCGGCGCACATCCCCCAAGTCGGCGTATTGCAATTCTGCGGCTGCCCAATCGCTCATTTGAATTATCTCCTAGAATTCACATTGTTAACGTTTTGTGCGATTGTCTGAGGCACTACGCTCCGTGCGATCGCGCTATTTGACTCCAACTACCCAAAACAGGGGTTGGGGGAGAGTGCCATAGCTCAACTAGATTTGTTGCGATCGCGCTGCCTTTAACCAACCGCTCAAAACTCTCCTGGGAACAAGTTATAGCGCTTCGCGCTCGTCTATTTACACTTTGTTTGTACGAACCTCTCATCGGGACTCAGCTTCAGGTACGGGAGTTGTAAATAGACCAGAGCGACCTGCTATACATCGGTTAAGCCAAGTTACTGAAGTCCCATTGATGCTGGCGATGGCTGCTACTGTACCACACCCTGTTGTCAGCCTGCCGTATTCCGACGTTGACGATAGACCAAGGACTACCGATGAGCATATTAATAAATGTAACGTCATTCAATTGAAACCTATATATGTCCAGCCTTCTGAATTGTTAAGAAAGATGTGAGTAATGCGTAGCTTTTTAAGGGGGATTTAGGGGGATCGACAATGTACCGCATAGCAGAGCAAACTGCTGTAAATCGGGCGCAAATCTTTGCGCCCCTCCGGTTTCCTGAATGATTTGTCCTTATCAGATCCCCAACTTATTCCAGAAATCGGGGATCTAATTAATGAATTGGCGTTCACCCTACGGTGCAAACCCGACCAATTGAGGCTTGTATGTCTGAATTGCTTTCATGTACTGCGCCCGTTCAAAGCTACTTTCATCAGGACAGTTAATCTGACTCATGCTACCCTGCATCTGCTTGATCGACTCATATTCATGTTCTTCCATCCAGTGGCGTACCTCTTGCTCAATCTCTTGCAGATTGCCAATCCCATGACGCAGCAGTACACTGACGATTTCCGTCACTTTCGCACCTGCCATCATCATTTTGATCACATCCTGCCCTTTATGTACCCCACTGGTAGCGGCAAAGTCCACCGACAGACGACCATACAAAATCGCAATCCAGCGCATGGGTAGGCGCATCGCTTGCGGTGTACTCAGCAAGATATTGGGTGAAACTTCCAATTCCTCAATATCAATATCTGGCTGGTAAAATCGGTTGAAAAAGACCAAACCATCCGCACCCGCCTCAGTTAACCGCTTCGCCATATTTGCCATATTGCTGAAGAAGGGACTGAGTTTAATCGCAACCGGAATACTCACCTCAGATTTCACCGCTTGCAGAATATCAAGATAATTCTGCTCAATTTCCGCCCCCGTCTGATCCATATCCGTGGGGATGCTGTAGATATTCAACTCCAGCGCATTCGCCCCCGCCTGCTCAATTTCCTTGGCGTAGTGCGTCCAGCCGCCCACGGTAGCACCATTGAGACTGGCAATGATCGGCATATTCACCGTCTCTTTTGCCTTGCGGATATGCTCTAAATATTGCTCTGAACCCACATGAAAGACTTCCGCTTCCGGGAAATAGGTCAGGGCTTCAGCAAAACTTTCTGTACCATACTCTAAGTGATGGTGTAATTCCAACTTTTCTTGGCGCAGTTGTTCTTCAAATAAGGAATGCAGCACCACCGCCGCCGCGCCTGCATCCTCCATGCGCTTGATATTGTCAATATCTTCGGTCAGGGGCGCAGCTGCACCAACCACGAGGGGCGATCGCAATTCTAACCCTAGATATGTTGTTGTCAGATCCATCCGTTTAAACCTCTCAATTATTTATGGGTAATCCTGTGGAGATAGGGGATTGTAGAGACGTAGCATGCTACGTCTCTACACTGTTATTTAGGTATTCGTCGGTTCCTTAACTTCCTCACCAGTTTGGGTTGTCTGACCATTTCCATGACCGTTTTGGGTGTCCAACTGACGGGCTGCCAGATATTGGTACATATGCCACCGAGTCTGCACATCCTGCTGCGCTTCTCCTAAAAGACGTTTAGCATCTTCTGGCTTACTCTTGGTCAGCATCTTGAAGCGGTTTTCTTGATACATGGATTGTTCCACCGGGAATTTCGGACTCCGCATATCCAGTTGCAGGGGATTCTTCGCTTCTTTGACTAAATCGGGATTGAAGCGATACAGCAACCAACGCCCGGACTCAACCAACGCCTTGTGATGCGACATCGATGTGGTCATATTAATCCCGTGGGCAATACAGTGCGAATACGCCAAGATTAGGGATGGACCATCATACGCCTCCGCTTCTAAGAACGCCTTCAAGGTATGTTCATCCCGCGCCCCCATTGCCACACTAGCAACATAGACATTCCCGTAGGTCATCGCAATCAAACCTAGGTCTTTCTTCGCTGACGGTTTACCCGCTGCTGCGAATTTCGCCACCGCCCCCCGTGGGGTAGCTTTGGACGCTTGACCACCCGTGTTGGAATACACCTCAGTATCCAACACCAGGATATTCACATTACGACCACTTGCCATCACATGGTCTAAACCACCGTAACCAATATCATACGCCCAGCCGTCACCGCCAATAATCCAGACACTCTTCTTAACCAGGTAATCGGCTAAACTTAACAACTGCTTGGCTTCGGGAGAGTTCATCCCTTGCAGTTTCTGCTTGAGTTGCGCCACCCGTTCCCGTTGTTCCCAAATATCAGCTTCGGATTTCTGTTCCGCGTTGAGAATCCCACCGACTAAGTTATCGCCAATCTCACCCGCTAAACGTTGGACTAACTCAGCGGCAAATTGGGTGTGTTTGTCAATGGACACCCGGAAGCCGATGCCAAATTCGGCGTTATCTTCAAACAAGCTATTTGACCAAGCCGGTCCACGCCCTTCAGCATTCTGTGACCAAGGCGTAGTTGGTAGGTTTCCGCCGTAAATCGAGGAACAGCCTGTGGCATTTGCCACCACCATGCGATCGCCAAATAGTTGAGTCGCCAGTTTCAGATAGGGCGTTTCCCCACAACCCGCACAAGCGCCGGAGAACTCAAATAGGGGTTCTTGCCATTGCTGCTGACGAATCCGGTCTAAATTTAAGGAACGGCGATCGGGATTAGGAATATCTAAGAAGAAGTCCCAATTTGTCTGTTCCTGTTCCCGCAACGGTAACTGGGATTCCATGTTAATCGCCTTCAGCTTAGGCTGAGACTTATTCTTCGCCGGACAAACATCGACACAGATTCCGCAACCGGTGCAGTCTTCTACCGCCACCTGAATCGTAAATTTCTGTCCCCCATACTCTTTATCCCGTGTATCCGTGGACTTAAAAGAATCTGGGGCATTTTCTAACACCTGTGAGTCGTAAGATTTACCTCGGATCACCGCATGGGGACAAACCATGACACATTTCCCACATTGGACGCAGACATCGGGGTCCCAAACGGGAACTTCTAATGCTACATTGCGTTTTTCCCATTTCGTCGTGCCAGTGGGGAAGGTACCATCCACGGGCATGGCACTCACGGGCAGGTTATCGCCATCCCGCGCCATCATTTGACCCAACACATCCCGGACAAAGGCTGGGGCGGTGTCGGGAACTGGGGGACGCATATCCACAGTGCTGTCTATTGTGTCAGGTACTTGCACTTCAGACAGATGCGCCAAGGCGTTGTCCACCGCCTCAATATTCATGCGGACAACTTCTGCACCCTTCTTGCCGTAAGTCTTTTCGATGTACTGCTTAATTTTCGCGATCGCTTCTGCTTTGGGTAAGACATTCGCCAGTTCAAAGAAGCAGACTTGCATCACGGTGTTAATCCGCCGTCCCATGCCACTGCTAACTGCCACTTGGTTAGCGTCAATGACATAGAACTTCAACTGCTTGTTGACAATTTCCTCTTGGATTGGGCGGGGTAGTTTACTCCACACTTCATCTTTACTGAAGGGACAATTCAGCAGGAAGGTTGCACCAGGAGCAGCTGAACTCAGAACGTTCAATTTTTCCAGGAATAGCCACTGGTGACAGGCGACAAAGTTCGCTTGGCTAATCAGGTAGGTTGAGCGAATCTTTTCGGGTCCGAAGCGCAGGTGAGAAACGGTAACGGCACCGGATTTCTTGGAGTCGTACACGAAGTAGCCTTGGGCGTAGTTCTCGGTTTCTTCACCAATAATCTTGATCGAGTTCTTATTCGCGCCCACGGTACCATCTGACCCTAAGCCATAGAACACACAGCGTACCACAGTTTCGGGTTCTGTGGAGAAGTTGGGATCATAGGAGAGGCTGGTATTGGTCAAGTCATCGTTGATGCCAATAGTAAAATGGTTCTTCGGTTGGTTAGCCGCCAGGTTATCGAAAATCCCCTTAACCATCGCGGGGCTAAATTCCTTGGAGGATAAGCCATAGCGTCCACCGACAACCTTGGGTTTGGGACTATCCGCTTCCCAAGCTTCCTCAACGGCTGTCACGATATCCAGATACAGGGGTTCACCACCAGCACCCGGTTCTTTGGTTCGGTCTAAGGCAGCGATACTCTTGGTGGTAGCCGGTAATGCCTTGACCAACTGTTTCATGTCAAAGGGGCGATACAGCCGCACTTTGATCATCCCTACTTTTTCACCCTGTTTGTTCAGGTAATCCACGGTTTCATGGACGGTTTCTGTGCCAGAACCCATGAGGATAATTACTCGTTCGGCATCAGGGGCACCGTAATATTGGAACAGTTCATACTTGCGCCCAGTGAGTTCGGCAAATTTGTCCATGGTGTTCTGGACAATTTCTGGGCAGGCGTTGTAGTAAGGATTAACGGTTTCCCGCGCTTGGAAATAGACATCTGGGTTTTGGGCAGTGCCGCGCAAGACGGGGCGATCCGGGGTTAGACCCCGCGCCCGGTGTTCCATCACCCGTTCATCATTAATCATCGCCCGCAGATCTTCGTCTGCCAGGAGTTCAATTTTCTGAACTTCGTGGGAAGTGCGGAAGCCGTCAAAGAAATGGATAAAAGGAATGCGGGATTCTAGGCTAGCGGCGTGGGTAATTAACGCTAAGTCATGTGCCTCTTGGACTGATCCCGACGCCAACAGACCAAAGCCTGTAGCACGGCACGCCATCACGTCTTGGTGATCCCCAAAAATGGACAGGGCTTGGGCGGCTAGCGATCGCGCGGCGACATGGATCACGGCTGAGGTCATTTCCCCGGCGATTTTGTAGAGGTTGGGCAGCATTAACAGCAAGCCTTGAGAGGCGGTGAATGTACTGGTTAATGACCCTGCCTGCAACGCGCCATGGACTGTACCTGCCGCCCCGGCTTCACTCTGCATTTCAATGATTGAGGGAACAGTACCCCAGAGGTTCTTGCGACCTTCTGAAGACCAGGCATCTGCCCATTCTCCCATGGGAGAAGCGGGGGTGATCGGATAAATGGCGATTACTTCATTGAGTGGGTAGGCAACGCGAGCTACCGCTTCGTTTCCGTCTAGAGTTGCAATCGTTCGTTTCGTCATAGTTACAAACCTTTTTGGGTTGCTGGGTAATCTTTTTTGTTTGGGGCGCTCAACTTCAACATTAATTCCTTATCTATTGCAAATCCCCTATCAATTTCGTCTCTTCCACTACAAAACGTCAATTCTCTTGGCAATCGAATTAGCATAAAGTTTCCAATTGAGTCCTCTTTGAACAACGTCAATGTTGTTTTGTCTAGGGGACATAAATCGACTTTCAACCCCCAGGCTATATGGCTGACGGTCATTTCCGGAATTCGTTAACAGTCTTTTAACATTCCCGTCTGCTTCCGGATACTCTTCTATTATCTAACAAAAAATTAGCAATTTAGGTAGTCTAACTTTTTTTTAATTTATTTAAGACTTTGGCAACTCCCTACCTTAAAATAATCTAAATAATAAGCTGTATTAGTTTTTACAAGCTGGGAGATTTTAACTTAATTAAGTATTAGTACGAAATAATTAAGAAATATTTCATTTCGTAAATATTTCTCAGCTTCTCAGCCATTGAGGGAGATGGGGAAAAAAAAGAGTTCCCTGGATCAACCCGTTCATCTGATTGGTCGCAGTACGGCAGGGTTGCTAGACTAGCGCTATACTCGTCACTATCGGCAACGAGTGCGATCGCTAACCCTGTTGGGTGTCGGTGTGTCCGCCGTCGCCAATTCAGTCATCGCTGGGATTGGGCTAAGTTTAAACTATACTCTATATCTTGACCACACATTCCAGAATTAATTGTGAGCCTAGTTCTTCAAGTTCTAACTATCAACGATGAGTTGAAAGACTTTGAGCTGCTGTTTCAACTTTGGCAGCAAGTCAACCAGACAGACTTGGAAGTAGTCTTCGATTTCTCTGGATGCAGCTTTCTACGACAAAATGCTGTAGCTTTTCTCGGTGGGTTAGCCCGCTTAATTGAATCCCAGGGGCGTAAGGTTAGCTTCAAGTGGGATACACTAGACAATCGAATCCGGATAAATCTTCAACAAAATGGTTTTATGCACATCTTTGGGGAGGGTGTAAAGCCTTGGGAAGGAAACTCCATCCCATATAGAGAAGACCGAGAGCTAGATAAAACGGGTTTAGGGGATTACCTATCTGAACAATGGTTAGGTCGTGGTTGGGTTCATATCGATCAGTTATTGAAAAACCATATTGTTTCAACCGTCTGGGAAATCTATGCAAATGCCTTCGAGCATGGACAAACAAATATTGGGGTTTTTAGTTGCGGACAGCACTACCCCACTCTGGGAGAACTGAAACTTACCGTAGTCGATTTTGGGGTTGGTATTCCTCGCAACGTTCGCGATTTCTTGAACCAGACTGATTTATCAGCAGATGAGACGCTCAAATGGGCATTTGAGCCGGGAACAACCACCAAACATGGTATAGCAAGGGGCATAGGACTTGACTCTTTAAAACAATTTGTCAGGGTGAATGAGGGAAAACTGGAGATTTTCAGTCATAATGGATATGTCATAATTGACAAAACGCAAGAAACGTATCAAAGTAGTCAAACTTTCTTTGAGGGAACACTGGTCAATATCACACTTAAATGTGATGAGTCTTATTACTCACTAGACTCGCTGAACTCTGAACCCAGCGAGGAGGCACTGTTCTAAAGGGAGGTCAGAACGATGAAAAAATACAATATCCACGACCTAGTGGGCAAATACTGCATGACTCTTGAAGATGGTCAAACCGTTTACCAACTCATTCACCCGGAACTGATAGCCGATCATCCTGTCGAGGTAGACTTTGCTGGAGTAGATTTTTTTGCTTCCCCCTTTTTTAATTTTGCCATTGGTCAATTGCTAGGAGACATAAAACCAGAAACCCTCAACCGTTTGCTTAAAGTGTCTAACCTCAACCCAGTTGGCAAACAGGTACTCAAAGCGGTGATTGAAAACTCGAAGCGGTATTACTCAGATGAGTATACTCGCAAAGCAGTAGATAAAGTCGTTAGCGAACAAGCAAATAGTCTTTGATGGTAATCAACTACACAGTTCAGGCTGAGGTTTTTGATATTCACTCTGATATCCCAAAACAGGATGACATTTTTCTTGTTGACACTAATGTCTGGTACTGGCTCACCTATACCCAAGCTAGTACCTCAGCACTATCTTATCAGACTAATGTGTATCCCTCCTATTTAATGAAAGCTATTTCTGTTCAAGCTTCACTCCGATACTGTGGTCTTTCCCTAGCAGAGTTAGCACACAATATTGAGACAACAGAACGAAAAATTTTTTCCGCCACAATAAAAGCCAAAGACTATCGCCACAACTACCCATCGCAAAGAGCTAATGTTGTAACCGAAGTTCAAACTGCTTGGAGTCAAGTTACATCTATGGCTTCATGTATTGATATTACAGTGGATGATGTTAGCATTAACAAATCTCTAGTCAGACTCCAGACTCAACCCCTTGATGGTTACGATCTGCTCATACTCGAAGCAATAGCTCAAGCAGGAATCGTGAACGTGATTACTGATGATGGTGACTATGTAACTGTTCCGGGAATCCAAGTTTTTACAGCAAACCGTAACGCGATCGCGGCTGCCGCGAATCAGGGTAAACTTTTGACGAGGTGAAAATATGATTTCAACACTCAGACTTTTTAGCATTTCTCCTGAATCCGTCTCAAAATCACAGACTTGATCATATTTTACGGATATCCTACCCTATCCCCGTAGTGCGATAGTAGTTCATCCCAGTCTTGCGTTACACTGGCTAACTGATTTCCATACTTTTCTGTGAAATTAGGAATTGTCTCATGAATACTGCGACACTGGCAACATGGATTCTCAGCCCTTTACTGGGACTGGCTATCTTACTATTCATCTTCCGGATTATCCTGACCTGGTATCCTCAGATCGATCTCAACCGCTTCCCCTTCAATCTGGTTGCTTTGCCCACCGAACCTTTTTTAGTCCCAACCCGCAAACTGGTGCCGCCCATTGGGGGTGTGGATATTACGCCGATTATTTGGGTTGGGATTGTTAGCTTACTGCGAGAGATTCTTGTCGGTCAGCAAGGATTACTGACCATGATCCACTGACTGCCCCTAACCCTTTAAGATTGGGCGGTTGCCATCATTTGCTCAACAAAATTTGTATACACATCACCACTGAGAAACGCTGGAGTTTCTAAGATTTTTTGGTGGAAACTCAGCGTGGTGGCAACCCCAGTAATCGCACATTCACGCAGGGCGCGTTTCATGCGGCGAATCGCGGCATCGCGGTTGGGTGCCCATACGATTAACTTGCCGATTAATGAGTCGTAATAGGGGGGAATTTCATAATCGGTGTAAACATGGGAATCCATCCGCACGCCGGGTCCTCCGGGTGGCAGATAACCACTAATCCGCCCCGGTTGAGGACGGAAATTGCGATCGGGATCTTCGGCATTAATCCGACATTCAATCGCGTGTCCCTGAAGCTTCACTTGGTCTTGCGTCAGTTTCAAGGGTTCGCCTTGGGCAATCCGAATCTGTTCGGCAATTAAGTCCAATCCTGAGATCATCTCGGTGACAGGATGCTCAACTTGAATACGAGTATTCATTTCCATAAAGTAAAAATTACCCATGGCATCCAGCAGAAACTCAACCGTACCCGCCCCGACGTAATTAATCGACTTGGCAGCCATGACAGCAGCAGTTCCCATTTTTTCTCGCAGTTCTGGGGTTAAGGCGGGACTAGGGGCTTCTTCTAAGAGTTTCTGGTGACGCCGTTGAATGGAACAGTCTCGTTCTCCCAGATGAATCACGTTACCGTAACTATCAGCAAGAATTTGAAACTCAATATGGCGGGGACGGACGATAAATTTTTCCAGATAAAGTCCTGGGTTGCCAAAGGCGGCGTCGGCTTCTCCTTGGGCGGCTTGAAACAGGCGACTCATGGCACTCTCATCGGGAACCAAACGCATCCCTCGTCCGCCACCGCCTGCTGTGGCTTTAATCATCACCGGATAACCGATGTCTTTGGCAAGTGTGATGGCTTCTCGTTCACTACTCAACAATCCCTCACTTCCGGGTACGGTGGGTACTCCTGCCCGTTGCATGGTTTCCTTGGCGGTGGATTTATCCCCCATCGCCCGCATCGCTTCAGGTGACGGACCGATAAAAGAGATTTGATGATCGGCGCAAATTTCGGCAAATCGGGCATTTTCTGCCAAAAAACCATAGCCGGGATGAATGGCGGTGGCGTTGCGCGTCAGGGCGGCGGCGATAATATTAGGAATATTCAAGTAGCTTTTGCTACTGGGCGCTTCACCGATGCATATAGCTTCATCCGCCAGTTGTACATGGAGGGCGTGTTGATCGATGGTCGAGTGAACGGCAACGGTGGCAATTCCCATTTCTTCACAAGTTCGGAGAATTCGCAGGGCAATTTCCCCACGATTGGCAATTAAGATTTTGGCAAAGTCCATAAAACAGCGCTGCTATATCCGTATTCAGTAGGATAAGGGGGATTGTCCCCTTTGGTGGCATCCTTGAGGAATCATTAGTGACGTTTTTTGGTGGGATTTCAACAAAATTGTCGGGAAGTCGTAATTTCTCAAAAGAGTTGATATAATAGGTTAGCCATGCGGATGTGGTGGAATTGGTAGACACGCACGCTTGAGGGGCGTGTGGCGTAAGCCTTGCGAGTTCGAGTCTCGCCATCCGCACTCCCTGGTGTATGAGGGCATCGGGAAGCGACTCGCATTGTTTGTCCGTCCCAACTTTGTCCGTCCCAGTAGGGTAACCGGGGAAAAGATGTGCGATCGCCTGCGTTTGGGTGCAGAGAACATTTAGGATTGAACGTCACCCCAGATTAGGGGACGCTTGTATAAATAAGACGTTTGACAAATCTTTAAGGTTTCTTTACATTGCTAAAGGGTAATGGCGTGGGTGGGAAAAATCCCAAACCCTTTAGATTTCAGCGCCTTGAGAGAAACGACTGGTAAGGTTTCTAGTCAATCTCTGACTGTGGAAGCGCTAAAGCGCTCACTACGAACGGTGGAAGCGCTAAAGCGCTCACTACGAACGGCGCGATCGCGCGTTTCTCCGGAAATGGCTATGTTGCGGTTGAAGGTGAATACAAGTAAATCGCAAGTAAGCGATGTAGCTATTTAACAATCCGTAATACAATAGTTGATAATACTCAACAAAATTGTTCGGTTGACAACAATAGAGAGGTGAAGTTTATGTCTACAGTTTCCAAGGAGCCAAACTTCATGCTAATCGATCTAACCGATAATGTTTGGGTCAATACCCTGATTCCCAGTGCTAACCATGCCGCTTTGCGTTGTGGATTTGCGGGATATCCAGTGAATCCTCGTTGGAATGCTGCCAAGTTTAAAGCTTGGAAAACTGGGCGTCAGTGGCGAGAGGCATTAGCACAAGGCGAAATGGCGGTGCGTTCTCACGATTCCATGTTAGTTCCGGTATCTGAGTTAAACGAGAATGGTTTAGAGGAGAAAGAAGCGAAGGCTTCCGACTCGCAACCCGTTGCATCTACCAATCATTCACGGTTTAAGTTTCCGTTGAGACCTAAACAAATATTAGCCGCATTCCACGCTGTCTCTTGAAAGACAAATTTTATATGCAGGATTTTCAGGGGAGAGACGCGATGAATCGCGTCTCTCATGGTGTTTGACGATCTCCTCGTCCTTTGTCATGCATTGAAATTGGGTATTTCCTGTTGCCTATTGCCTATTCCCTATTGCCTCTCCCCACCACAAGACATTCAGCAGCCCCTACATTAGAAAACCCCGCTTATGACCACAAGTGTATTAGAACGCAATCATATCAATATCCTCGGTGAAGGTACTCAGACGATCATCTTTGCCCATGGCTTTGGTTCAGATCAAACCGCTTGGCGTCATCAAGTCGCCGCCTTCGCCTCTGACTATCGGATTGTCCTTTTTGATCATGTCGGTGCTGGAAAATCCGATTTTTCTGCCTATAGTCCCCATCGCTACAGTAGCCTCTATAGCTACGCCGAGGACTTGCTGGAAATCTGTCATGAGTTAAAACTTACAAACTCCATCTTGGTGGGTCACTCAGTCAGTGGTATGATTAGCTTGCTAGCTGCACTCATCGATCCCTCATGCTTCAGCCAGCTTATTTTTGTTGGTGCATCTCCTCGGTATCTCAACGATGTGGGATATGTGGGTGGGTTTGATCAGTCTGACCTAGATGCACTCTATGGAGCGATGTCAGCAAACTACTATGCTTGGGTGAGTGGTTTTGCCTCAATGGTGATGGGAAACCCTGAACGTCCGGAACTGGCAACGGAATTTGCGAATACTCTGACGGCTATTCGTCCAGATATTGCCCAAGCCGTTGCTCGAGTTATATTCCAGTCGGATCACCGGAAAGAGTTACCGCGCCTGAATGTACCGACTCTGATTCTACAATCGAGTGATGATGTTGCTGTACCTCCAGAAGTTGGTCAGTATATGTCAGATAACATCCCTGAGAGTCAGCTAATCAATATAAAAGCATGGGGTCATTTACCTCACTTGAGTGCGCCAGATACCGTAACACAAGCGATCGCGGCTTGTCTTTAGTTCTTAACTTAAAAGGTGTTGAGATAACAGGAGTTCGTAGTCGGCATCCTTTGTGCTAGAAGTGCTTTGGCTCTGATGACAAACACTCTATGTCAACGACATTCTTCTTCTTCACTTATTGTTAATGCTCATTGTTGTCCTTGGCTCATCCCAATCAGCTTCCTACATTTAGGCGATTTTTAATCGGACTATTGCTGATTCTGGTTGGACTAGATACGCTTAATCCCAGCAGAATCTCAACGTTGAGTCTAGGATCGATTGTTTTTACTGTCATCGTTTTTTTCCCTCTACCTGCTTGGGTTCTGAGTCTCTTCACCGCCACAAAAACGGGGCAAGATAAGGGAGTAGAGGAACCGAGAAGCAGAGGAGACAATGGAGATGGAGCCAATCCCCGATCGCTGTCTGTAATCGGGTTGATTTTGATCGTTGGCTGGCTGCTGGTTAGTCGGTATGCCTACTTATGCCCTTGGCTCACAGGAGTGAGTTTGGCGATCGCATCGGGTTTGCTGGTGCGTCGTTTCCTGTTAGAGATTGAATGGAAATTAGCAGCGGGTTCTGTACTCGCCGCGATCGCACTGCGTCAACTGGATCAGGTAACGGCTCAATCACTCGTCAGTTTCCCATCTACGGCGCTACCCAATCAACTGACAACCCCGAAACTCTTTGCTGAAGCCCTAACCCATAAACGCACCCTATTCTATGGGAATTATCCGGCGACGCCCAAAGCCGCCCCTGTGCTTGTCGCTAAAGGTACCAAGTCTCTAGCGGTACTCCCCCTGCGGAAGGAACAAACGACACAGGAGCAAGGTGCTATCTTATTACTCTGGTATCGCCAAACTTACCTACCCTCATACCAGCGTCATTTCCTGGATTTACTACTCGGAGAACTCCACACCCTTCTACGCCTACAAACCACCACGTTTCGCCTCGAACAACTCCAAGCCCGCTACAATGCCATTTTAGAGATCCCTCAGGGAGTCGTCTTTGTCGATATCAGTGGCGGACAAGGTTGGCTAAATCCAGCCGGGGCAAAGCTTTTGGGATTAAAACAGGGAGACGTGGAACCGAGTGCGATCGCCCAGGCGATGGCAACCTTACGCAGCAGCGCGGATAATCAGGAAGAGATTGCTAAACAGGCGGCACAGCTTTTTTCCCAACCAGAAGTAGAAATTCACGACTGGATCTGGACGTTTAGTCAACCCAAATCAGTGGTACTGAGTATCTCAAGTTTGCCGACTTATGGGAAAGATATTCAAGGTCGCCTCTGGTTGTTCAATGATATCACTGAAAAATATTTGGCTCAACAAGCATTAGCTGAACGTACAACCCAACTAGAAACGGCGAATGAACAACTGGAAACAGTTAATGACGCCTTACGATTTACGCAGTTTTCAATTGATCGAGCGGCTGATGCAATTTTCTGGATTGGGCAAAATGGAAAGTTATTGTATGTCAATTATGCCGCTTGTCGGTTGTTGGGGTATCCTCTGAATGATTTGCTGTCGATGAAAATTCATGAGATTGATGCTAATTTTACAGCTCAGAGTTGGTCAGATCATTGGCAGATTATTCAACAATGTGGTTCCCTCTGTCTTGAATCTCATCATCGCAGCAAAACGGGTAAACGTATCCCCGTAGAAGTGCGAATTAGTTATTTGGAATTTAACGGCAAGGAATACAACTGTGCCTTTGTCCGTGATATTACCGAACGCAAGCAAGCTGAGAAGGCATTACGTTGGGAACAGGAGAAAGCTGATCGTTTATTGTTGAATATTTTACCCAAACCCATTGCCGAGCGATTAAAACAGGAAACCTGTCTCATTGCCGATCGCTTTGCTGATGTGACGATTTTATTTGCCGATCTTGTTGGTTTTACCGATATTTCGGCGCGGATGCCGCCCACACAATTGGTTTTCTTATTAAATCAGATCTTCTCCCGATTTGATCAATTAACGGAAAAACATGGGTTAGAGAAGATTAAAACAATTGGCGATGCTTATATGATCGCCAGTGGTATTCCCACTCCTCGCAAAGACCATGCTGAAACCATGATCGAAATGGCATTAGATATGCAAATCGCCATTGCTCGCTTTAACCAATTTCAGGATGAAAATTTCTGTCTGCGGATTGGGATCAATAGTGGTCCTGTGATTGCTGGAGTAATTGGCACCAAGAAATTTATTTATGATTTGTGGGGAGATGCGGTTAATACCGCTAGCCGCATGGAGTCTCATGGTATTCCTGACAAGATTCAGGTTACAGAAATGACATACAAACTCTGTAAGGACAAGTTTTTATTTGAGCAGCGAGGGCAAATTCCGGTTAAAGGAAAGGGGGACATGATGACTTATATAGTTATCAGTCGTAAATAATTCAATATTTGTTCATTGTTCATGGTTCATGGTTCATGGTTAGCTCATCTGCTAACGTGGGTATACTGTACTGCATTTGATTAAGTTTTGTTGTATAATCATTAGTTTATCAAAAATATATTGATTTTTTTTGAGTAATCTAAAAAAAATTAACTCTATGTGTTTACACAAAAGTGTAACATTTGTCAATCCGCCAAAGTACACAAAATAATCCAAAAATTTGGCGGAAGCGAAATTATGGGGATTGAATAAAAATAAAAGTAATATTAATTAAGAGATGTAAATCCCTTTAGCAAAGACGGAGAGATTAGGCTCATGTTCATGTCAACCTTGCTCTATCTGAATCACTACATCAGAATTGAGATGCCAAATCCAGATGTTGATAACACCATCTACGTGTGTATTTGTCGAGCTTCCGGCACTTATGAGCCCGATGAGTGCGAACCGTATGTAACGGATTACCAACTCAGTGCAAAGTCCCCTGATCCAAATGATTGGATTAAGGAAGCCATGGATAGCGCGATCGCCACATTGGATAAACTCGGGGTGAAATACTACAACCCAAAGTTTTTGACAGCGCATCCTGCCTGTAGTCAAGAAGTCGCTTAAGCCAACGCCGCCGACTCCATCTGGTATCGTTGAACTGAAAAAATTAGCACAAGTTATTCTAGTCCTGTGACAATTGTCACTATTGATAACCTTTTTTTGATTAATCTCCTCAGAAGCGCTTTCACACAGCAGTTTGTGCAAGGGCGGGTTTTGTCTGCCATTTAAGAGCATCTAAATCCGTCCTTACAGGGTTTTCATCCATAACCGATAAGGAAATTCTCGATAATGTATTACAATTACATACAAACAGTATTATGAGAGTGCAAAATGGTTATCAGCGCTCAACTTGATTATGGATGCATCTCCAACGCAGACGAAGCTGAACAACTTGGGGAACTACTGACGCAATGTTTTGGTAGTTCCCTAAACAATTGGCAAGTTTACCTAAATCGTATCGGTCAAGATAATTTCCGTCTCATTCGTCAAGGGGAAAAGATTGTTGGCGGTTTAGCCATTTATACCATGGGACAATGGTACGGGGGTCAGTCCATACCCATGGCAGGAATTGCCGCCGTTGGCATTGCCCCAGAGTATCGAGGTACAGGGGCAGCTTATAAACTGATGCAATGCACACTCCAAGAACTTCATCAGCAAGGCGTACCCATTTCCACCCTCTACGCCGCTACTCAAGTTCTCTACCGCAAAGTCGGCTATGAACAAGCAGGGATTCGGTGTCGTTGGCAGATACCAACCCAGACAATTCAAAAGCGCGATCGCACTTTACCGATGTTCAGGGTGAAACCTGTACGCTACGAGATTTTTCAGGACTTGTATTCTCAACAAGCGCAAACAACCAATGGTAATTTAAATCGAAATCCAGCCATTTGGCAAAATCTGGTTGAAGCACCAAATGATCAGTCGGTTTATGCTTATCTTATCGGTGCTGAATCTCAACCGGAAGGCTATGTAATTTGTACCCAATCTTCAAACGCTGAGGGCTTATTGCTGAATATTAAAGATTGGGCATTCCTTACCCCAGCCGCCGCACGGCGTTTTTGGACATTCTGTGCGGATCATCGTTCTCAGGTGAGGCAAGTACGTTGGTATAGTTCGTTGATGGATAGTTTAACTTTACCCTTAGTGGAACAAACGGCTCAAATTCGCCAGCAAGAACGTTGGATGCTGCGGATTCTTAATGTTCCGAAAGCGTTGGAAAAACGAGGATATCCTTTAGAGATTGAAACTGAATTACATTTACAGGTTCAGGATGAATTATTTGCCGCTAATAACGGTAACTTTATCTTGAGTGTGTCTCAGGGACGCGGGAAAGTCACGCCGGGAGGGACTGGTGAATTCCGTTTGCATGTAGGGGCGTTGGCTTCTCTGTTTACCAGTTTATTTACACCTGAGCAACTGCAACGGATGGGGTATTTGGATAGTACAGCAGCAGCTTTGTCAAGAGCTAATTCACTATTTTCTGGCTCATTACCTTGGATGCCGGATTTCTTTTAATCGGGATTGGGAATTGGGGTTGGCATTAGTTTTAAGTTGAATGTCACTGACTGGTATGCTGGTGGGTTGAGCGAAGTCGAAACCCACCCTACGATAGATAAATGGTTTTGGCGCTCCCCAAATGCTTATTTCAGTGCTATTTGTGTTAAGTTAAGCTACAGCCTAAGCTGTTCGGCATTTAAACCATAATGTCAAGAATTGCGAGATCCTTGTAGTGCGTTTAGCGAAGCCATGCCGCAGGCTTTGCATCTTGCTCGCTACTAATACCCAATTTAAATGCATTACAGCCTATACCTTCAATTTAGGAAAGGGCGGGTTTTGTTCTAAATGTTATCGGTGATATTCAAGTTGAGTGGCTAAACCCGCCCCTACAATTGGCAGACGCTTCAAAAGTACGTCTCTACATGACTTTTTACTTTTTTTATATTCATGTCACTCCATCAAACTTCGGGTCGCTGGCGCTTGGGATTAGCGCTATCTTTAATTACTGTATTTATGTGGGGGATTCTCCCTCTAGCGCTAACCATAACTCTTCAGGTTTTGGATGTTTATACAATCACCTGGTTTCGTTTTCTTATGGCTTTTGGATTGCTGGCGCTTTTTTTAGCCACAAGACAACAGTTTCCGTCATTACAGCAACTGCGGTCAGCGTCTCTGGGACTATTAGCGATCGCGACTCTTTTTTTAGGAGGTAATTACCTGCTATTTTTGCAAGGGTTAGGGCAAACGTCTCCTACAAATGCCCAAGTATTGATTCAGTTAGCCCCCATGTTTTTTGGTTTGGGCGCTTTGGTGGTTTTCAAAGAACATTATACTCTGCGTCAATGGATTGGTGTGGGTATTCTGGTGTTGGGATTTACTCTATTTTTCCATGATCGATTCCAAGTTGTAATCACCTCACGCTCTACCTATCTATTGGGTAATATGATTATCGTCTTAGCTGCTGTAACTTGGGCAATTTATGCTTTGGCACAAAAACAGCTTTTGCATAAATTACCGTCTACGACGATAATGCTGGTAATTTATGGCGGTTGTGCTTTATTATTCACGCCGCTAACGACACCGCAATCCCTTCTCAGTTTGAGTCCGTTACACCTGAGTTTACTCCTGTTTTGTGGATTAAATACCCTGATTGCGTATGGGGCGTTTGCAGAAGCTTTGGAACATTGGCAAGCCTCGCGAGTGAGTGCGGTATTGGCACTTACACCGTTGGTGACATTAAGTTCAGTTTGGATGGCTTCGCGCTTTATCCCCAGATGGGTTGCACCGGAACAGTGGACAGGTTTAGGGTTATTGGGGGCAATGTTAGTGGTGTCGGGTTCGATCGCGATCGCGTTAGGGCATCGATTACCTTGAAACACCTTTGGTTTTGCTGCAAGGGCGATCCGCTTGCATTCATTCACAACGGCATGTTCTTCAGAGAAGGGATTGAGAAGTTTTTTTAAGTTTCATGACAATAACTCCTCAGCTACAAATCAAGGTCATCAACGGCTTAATCCTAAGCCAGGACTGAATTTTCCCGGCAATTTCCAGAGGACGCGATCGCACTATCCTATGCTGAATATCACAATTATCCTGTGATGGAAACATCTAGATCATCACAGGCGTTATCGCGTAGGATGCAATAGTTCATCTCAAACCTATCGTGGTTTAAAGGAAGGGGCATTATGAACACCTCTTGGATTCGCACCGCAACCATTACCGTCATTGATGTGGCTTTGCTTTGCACTGCTCCTCTATTAATTCAACTCTTTTCCCACTTGCCATAACTGGATTACCCAAAAGTCTTGAATACAGATTCAACCCGTACCCAACAGATACAGCAACAGGTTAACCAGGCGATCGCGTCTCTCAAGTCTCAAGGAATCCACGATTGGGAGATTTTGGATACTTGGTCTAAACTACTCCATCAGCAGGGTAACTACGCGGCTGCTGACACATTGGCATCCGCCGCCTACGAATTAGGGGTTGCTGAATAAGTCTTGTAGTGGGGTAGGGAGCAGGGGAAGCCGGGGAAGCTGGGGGAGCAGGGGGAGCAATGATACATTTTCCCTGATAGCGGTGCAAGGGTATGAAAGGGTTTTACCTTATGTTCTTGAAGATGAGCCAATGTCCATGCTACTCAAAGCCTTGATAGATAAGGGTTTTGGAGTTGTGCAGC
>NZ_JAVJNP010000199.1:0-21145 GCF_040217205.1 Coleofasciculus sp. A1-SPW-01
AAAGTCATGTTTTGGCAACTCCTTTCTAATTGCTGTTTTGACTTTGTGCCACCAATGTTCAATTGGGTTCAAGTCAGGAGAGTAGGTAGGTAAAAACAGCAATTCACACCCGGCTTTTTCAATTAATTCTCTAATTTTACGGGAGTTATGGAAAGGGGCATTATCCATAATAATTACCTGCCCAGCTTCCACCTCTGGTAATAAACATTTTTCTAACCATGTCTCAATTACCTTGGCTGTACAATATCTTTCCTATTCCTTACTTAGATGTTGCCTTAAATCGTTTAATAAATTGGATGAATTGCTTCCCTGGCGCTGTTCCTTTAGCTAAGCCTAGCACAGATTTCCACTTTTCCTCTGCCTAGAGTGACATAAGAGCGATAGTTAGCCCTCCTTATCAAACCAGTCGGTCTTCACCTGTATCCTTTACTATCTCTTCTATTTCTGCCAATTTTTGTTTCAGGATTTCCTGCAATTGAGTGAGTTGGTCTATCTCAGCAGCAGCAAGGGTTTCGCTGGAAAGCTTTTGCAAATTCCCGGTCACTTTAGCAACTTGCTTGATATTTCGCGACAACTTGACATCCTCTTTCGCCTGAGATGCGATAGTTTCGTTAACTAATTTTCGGGTTTTCGTGGCAGACAATTTTTCCGCCATAACTTTCTGGGTTACCTGAACTCGAATGGCAAGCGCTTCGTCCTCCGTTTTGCCTAAGTTTTTCCCATTAAGTTTAGCCAGCGCCATCCCATGCACTCCTTTAAGTCCCGATTCCCGAATTGCCGCTTTCAGGTCAGGTGCTAAACCTAACATCGGGAAAATATTGGCATCAACTGAGGCGGGATTGAGCTGTAAATCCAGCAGGAGTCCTAACACTGCCTGTTCTCGCTCCTCTAAACCCAAGTCCGCTAGACCCTGCTGTTGGACATCCTCTGTAGCTGTCATCAGTTCAACAACTTGACTCATGCGTTTTTGGGTATTTAATCGTCGCACGGCTGTATTGAGAATCCGGGGAATGTCTGCTGCGTCTATATCTGTATTGTTCGCTAACTCTCGTACAATTGCCTCAGCTTTATCCAAGGGATTGAGGTCTTCTCGATGTAACGAGGTTAGTAGTGCTTTCCGGTGCAAGGCAACGGGTTCGGAAATAATCACGGCATGGAGATTTTGCCAACCCAAAGCTCTAGCGCTGCGCCAGCGCCGTTCTCCATCAAAGATGACTAAATCACCTCGCCGCATTAAAATAATTGGTTCAAGTTGTCCATCCTTCTCTAAAGAGCGGGACATGGATTCGACACTCTCACTTAAAAAGGTTTGTCGGGGTTGCTCTGGGTTCGGCTGAATTTGTTCAATGGGAATGGACAAAATACCTGCGGTTGATTCTAATTGTTCTCGCAATGCAGCGAGTTGAGTTTCCAATTCGTTTGAACCCGCCGCCCGAAGTTCTTCAATTTCTATCTTGAGACGCTGAATTTCTTCCTCGGCTTCTGATAGCTGTTGAGACTGCTTGGCGGCTGAGAAATAACTGGTTAGGTCAGGTGCTTTGCGGTTACTCATGATAATTCATTCAACGTTCAAATTATTGATGCCAAAGAGGAAGCGATTTCTTTAAAATCAGCCAACGCTGAATGGGAAGGGCGGTGAAGATGTAAAGGTAATCCTTGTCCGCTAGCATTGGCAAATTCCGTACTATTGCGAATAGCTGGAAAGGTGCGGATACCCATCTGTTCTAACTGAAGTGGCAATGACTGATTAAGCTGTCGGTGAACGGCTCTTTTGCGGTCATATTGGCAGGGGACAAATCCTAAAATCTCTGGTTGGGGTTTGAGGCGCAGGTGTCTTATGTGATAGTAATACCACTCCAGTAAACGAGCGGCTCCTTGAACGGATTTGGGTTCGAGTTGTACGGGAACTACGATATGAGTGCAGGCAGCTAATGCCATCAAGGGTAGAGGACCTAAAGTTGCTGGACAGTCAAAAATAATTAGATCGTGTTCGAGGGGATGGTCGGTTAAGCTGTCATTCAATAGGTAAGCTCCGCGTTTATGTAAGACCAGTTCATCTGCGGTTTGGGTCAGTACCATTCCTCCTTGGCAGATGGCAACGTTGTCGATGTGATTCGTCCAGCACGGAATTAGAGGCCAAGAGCCATCAAAATTATCGTTCAGTACAGCCGCTAGTGTTTGTTCGGGTTCAGGTGGTGTTAACCCACAAAAGAGGGTCAGTGAGCCTTGGGGATCGAGATCCATGAGCGCTACTTTGAATCCGCGCTTTGCCAGTTCATAAGCCAGATGAACTGAAAGTGTGGTTTTTCCACTGCCACCAGCATTGCTGATTACCGCCAGTCGAATTTGCATATCTAGGCAAGTTGAGTGCTATTGGAGCATCATATATCGATATATGATCTGGGGGAAGTAGCCGCGACGAAAATTTAATCAGGAGCGCGATTGTACATAAGTAAGGCGACTAAAAAAATCGCGGCAAGTCTCTTGGTGAGCCAATTTCGGGTTTTTGCCTGGGGGGGTTAATCCAGTTGTCCTCTTGAGCGGAGGAATTCATCGGGGTTGTAATGTTCATGCGAAGGTGCGATTTTGGTCAATCGCAATTTTGTGCGCCATGGCGCACAAAGTTCCCCCGCTAACCGGGCGAAAAGAGAGGGTTATGAACTGTTGCGGGGAAAATTGTAGATCGAGCTGCATTAGTTAGCTGAGGGTCAAAATTGCACATCCATAAGACCCCAACTCCAAACTTTCCCCCTGCAAGTGAGCATTAGAAGCAAACAGCATCTCCTGGGTGTTCAGATTGACTTGTTGAGTCCTCGGACTCAAATTAAACAGGCAAACCAACCCTTCCACCTGATTAAATCGCTCAAACCACAGCAAACCCTCCGTTGCTTTGACAAAGCGGAAATCTCCGTGAATGAGAGCAGAATGTTTTTTCCGAAATGCCAACCATGCCCGAACTAACGCCAGAGGAGAACCATTATCCACTTCTGCACAATCGACGGCTAATGGCAAATGTCGCTCATCCACAGGCAACCAAGGCTCAACCGTCGAAAAGCCAGCGTGGGGGGCTTGTGAGTGCCAGGGTATGGGGGTTCGCGCCCCATCTCGCCCCTGATGATAGGGATACATCGCCTTAGCTTCCGGATCAACCAAACGCTCAAAGGGAACATGAGCCTGGGGTAAACCTAACTCTTCCCCCTGATAAATAAAGGCATTTCCCGGCAAGGCTGAAATGAGAACTAACAGCAATTTTGCAGCATTTGTATCCCCATTTTCCCCCGCTAACCGGGATACCGCCCGCACCGAGTCATGATTAGAAAATGCCCAACTTGGCCAAGAGTCTCGCGTTTCCCCAAATGCAGTTTCTACAGCATTACGAATCAATTGAGGGGAAAGCTCAGAACCAAAAAAGATAAAACTGTAGGCAGTGTGCATTCTTTGATTGCCGTGAGTATAAATTGCCATTGTTTCAAGTTCGGGTTCGCAGAGAATTTCTGCTATTCCCATCGTTCCCTGATAACAATCAAATAATTCTTGACGAATGCGCTGCAAAAACTGGAGATTTTCTGGGCGCAGAATATCGTAGACATGGGACTGCCAAAAATAAGGATTGTTGCGTTTCGGGGGCTGGGGGTGAATAGGATTATTCCGCAACAGAGGATCGTGCATGAAATAAGTCGCCACATCAAAACGACAGCCATCTACGCCCAAATCTAACCAAAAACGTCCCACGTCTAAAAGTGCGTCCTGAACCTCTGGGTTATGCAGGTTCAAATCGGGTTGCTCCGCCAAAAAGTTATGCAGATAGTATTGTTCGCGCCTTACCTCCCACTCCCAGGCAACACCTCCAAAGCGAGATAGCCAGTTATTGGGGGGAGAACCATCATCAGAAGGATTTGCCCAAACATACCAATCGGCTTTGGGATTATCTTGGCTTTGGCGACTTTCTTGAAACCAAGGATGCTCCAAAGATGTATGTGACCAGACCAAATCGACAATAATTTTCAGTCCTAAGTCGTGAGCTTTGGTGAGTAAATCTTTAAAATCATCTAGTGTTCCAAATAGAGGATCAACGTCACAATAATCAGCAACATCATAGCCAAAGTCTTTCATAGGAGAACGGAAGAAGGGAGAAATCCAAACTCCGTCAACACCAATCGAGGCGATATAGTCGAGTTTTTGAGTAATTCCGGGTAAGTCTCCCACTCCATCATTATTAGTATCTAGAAAAGAACGGGGATAAATTTGATATAAAACGGCACCTTTCCACCAGGGGTTTGGTACTAAGGGGTTGGGAAAGTTCGACATAATGAAAGATGTTGATTTAAAGACTGCAAATATTCTCACCTTTCCCCTGAAGTACCTCCAAATGCCCCTAGCGATCGCGGGTTTCCGTGCTAAGGAGCTGCGTAAAGTTATTCACACAGAGAGAGGTGCTAAGTTGACAACCTCAATCCCCCTATTAAGAGCCAACTGGTGAAAGCCGAGGACTATATCCAAGAAAAAATGGTAGATTTTATCAGCAAAAAATGCAATACTTTTAGTTAAAAGGATGGGGGATAAGCCCAGGACTAGGTTCTACGGTTGACAACGTGTAATGTATAGAGAAGTTTGAGCATGTTTGAGCATCCATGGACAAGTTTTACCTTTCTGTCAGGCGTTGGGATGGGTCTTATCCTGTGGCGCAGGCAACACCATCAACTCGGCTCCCGTTCAATATCTAGCCTGCCATCACCTCCGGGAAAATGGTTCACGGGTAACGCTCTGGAACTTCTGGCGGCGGCAAAACAAGGAACCTTTTCTCTAGCACTTTTTCGATGGATGCAGCAATATGGCTCGATGATTGTGGTACGGGTCTTCAACCGACCTATTGTACTCGTGGCAAAGCCTCAACTCATCGAAAGCATTTTGACAGACGGGCAAAGTCAGGGAAGATTTACCCGCAGTCCCTCCTTTTATAACGCTTACAAAGATGTGTTTGGCGTCCATATCGGCAACCAGGTTGGTGAAGCTTGGAAGTGGCGTCGCCAAGCCGCCACACCCGCTTTTCGCTCCAGTCAATTCACTCAAAAGTTTGACCTGATCCGTGAGGGATGTCAACAAGTTATCAACCAACTCCAAAGCGCGGCTCAAACAGGCAAAGCGGTTCAAGTCGATTCTTTATTTGTGGATTTGACGATGAATATCATTGCCTCTTTTTTACTAGGAGTTACCTTTGAGAGAACAAAAAACTTTACTGGCGAACCTCCCTTTGAACCCCAGCGCTTGTATGCCGCCCTTGCCGTCCTGGAAAAACATGTACTTTTACAAGCTACTGGTCGCAGTCGATGGTTTAAGTTTCTCCCCACATCAGAAGGACGGGAATACCAACAGGCTCAAGATTATTTACGACAGAATTTAAAGCCGCGTGTAGCGATGGCGTTGCAAGTGGCGAGGACTGATGAGGCAGAATCCCCATCGGTCAGTCCGTCATTTCGCGATTCAATGTTAGTTAAATTTGCCAAAAACCCCCAGCATGATCAGGATTCGCTGATTGCCGAGACTCAAGCTTTGATCTTTGCCGGTCATGATACGACCGCTCACACCATGTCCTTTGCCGTTGGTGAGTTGGGGCTTAATCCGAGAGTTTTTCAGACTGCACAACAGGTTGTTGATGAAGCCTGGGAGAAGGAAGGCTCACTTAATCTTTCTACTCTGCAACATTTAACTTACATAGAGGCTATCGTCAAAGAAACATTACGACTTCATCCAGTGGCGGCGGGAATCCCCCTAATCTCTACCCAAGAGACTGAATTAGATGGGATCAAGATTCCGGCAAATGTGGGTGTTGAACCCTTTTTCTGGGCAGCGGGACGAGATCCTGATATGTATCCTAACCCGGAAGAATTTTACCCAGAGCGATGGTTGCAATCGGAGAGTGATCAACAACCTCTGCCCCTCTTATTTGGATTTTCGCGGGGGTCTCATTTTTGTTTAGGCGCACCCCTGGCTCTTTTGGAAGCAACGGTGATGTTGTCTTTACTCCTGCATCATTTCAACTGGGAACTTGTTAATGGACAAGATTCTCTGTTAGATGTTAATCAGTATTTGACGGTATTCCCGCGTGATCGCATGCCGATTCGTGTCGTGTCGAGACCTTAATTGATAACGGGTTGCTCTGTTCGACGACCCCTGGGAACGCTTGGTTTGATGGGATTAGATGGGTCAATCTGGGAAAGTGCGATGCTTCCCTGGAGTTATCCCCTCATCCCAATTCAGATGATCGTCTACCCATGTCTCATATTTGTCAGCAAGCAGTATTCGGATGGGTTGAGTTGACCATGCCAATGGCACTATAATCCCGATAACGCTACTTACCCGTCTTTGTGTATGAGTACTCAAGTAACCCCCAACTCGCCTCTACAGTCGGAAATCATTAAAGCATGGCAGAAAGGTTATGAGTCTCAGCCCAATGAATATAGCTACTGGATTAGTGATATTGAAGGACAAGTTCCCCCTGAACTTAAAGGAACCTTTTTTCGCAATGGTCCAGGACTATTCGAGATTAACGGGCAGCCCATTGCTCATCCCTTTGACGGAGATGGTATGATTTGTGCCTTTTCCTTCAAAGATGGAAACGTACACTTCAAAAACAAATTTGTCCGCACAGAAGGCTATGTCAAAGAACAAACCGCAGGCAAGATTCTCTACAGAGGTTTTGGTACACAGAAACCTGGGGGTTGGCTTAAAAATATCTTTGATTTAAGGTTTAAAAATGTAGCTAATACTAGTGTTATCTATTGGCACAATAAAATTTTGGCACTGTGGGAAGGCGGCAATCCCTATCATCTCGATCCAGCGACTCTAGACACGAAAGGACTCGATACCTTAAACGGTATTTTGAAACCCAATCAACCGTTTTCCGCTCATCCAAAAATTTTCTATAACCCAGAAACCCAACAAAAAATTCTCATTAATTTTGGCGTTGTCACCAACTTATCAAGTCAGCTACATATCTGGGAAATCGACCAATCGGAGAAACTCTTAGCCACCCATCAACATCAGCTTTCCGGCTTCCCTCTGCTGCATGATATGTTGATTACTCCTCATTATTATATTTTCTTCCATGTTCCCTTTAAAATTAAGCCCTTGCCATTCCTGTTCGGACAGAAAAGTATTGCTGAATGCTTAAAATTTGACAGTCAATCCCAAACCAAGCTGCTGGTGATTTCTCGTCAATCTCCCCATGAAATGAAAATCATTGAAACCGATCCTTTCTTTGTTTTTCATCATGTAAATGCTTGGGAAAACGAGGGAAAACTTTATTTGGACTCTATTTGTTATGATTCCTTCTTTGAAACCGACTCAAGTATAAATTTTCGAGAAGATGATCTAGACCTTTCCTATCTCCCAAAAGGGCAATTATTGCGCTTTGAAATTGACCTGGTGCAAGAACAGGTTAGTTATAAAACCTTAGAAACAACCCCCTTGGAAATGCCCATCATTCATCCCGAAAAACAGGGGTATGAATATCGTTATGTGTATCTCAATTGTGCTGATGAATCTACAGGCAGCATCTTACAACAGGGCATCCGTAAAATTGATATGTATACCGGAGACAAACAAGATTTTTCTGTTGCCCCTTATGGTTTTGTTACAGAACCGATGTTTATTCCCTCACCCAATGCCTCCACAGAGGATGATGGTTGGGTTTTAACATTAGTCTATAATGCGGCTGAACATTGCTCAGAATTAGTTGTTCTGGATGCCCGTGATCTGACAAAAGACCCCGTGGCAAAGTTAAAGCTGAGTCACCCTATTCCCCATGGTTTCCACGGACATTGGACTAATCAACTTTTTCTCTAAGTTTCATAACAAGACTATGGAAGACCTACTCTCACAGTTATACGCCCAGGTACTCACCCCATCCATTCCTCCCTTAAGTTCCGAACACCAACAGCGACTTCAGCAATGTTCTATTGATGAAAATAGTCCGGGTACTATTCTGCGTGATTTTCAAACTCTGCTAGACTTCCTGCACCCCAATGGAACTCAAGTCAGTGGCAAAAATAACCTCTTTCCCCTTAAATTGCTACCTGAAATTAACTCCCGTCTGAGTCATCCCATCCAAACTAATCTCAAACGCCCTCAACAAAAGTCTTACCCTTATATTAACGGACTCTATTTGTTATTACGCGCCTCTGGGTTATCTCAAGTTAAACACAAGGGAAAAAAACAAATCCTGGTTTTAGACGAAACTGTACTTCAATCCTGGACAAACCTTAACCCCACCGAACGCTATTTCACTCTCCTGGAAGCTTGGATGATTTTTGGGACTGAAGAAATTTTAGGAGAACGCTATGATTTAATGGGGAACCTGTTCAAATGTGTCCAATTTTGGTCAAGACTTCCTGAAAACGGCTTCAGCATTGCCAAATATAGCGACCAAAGGGAATTCTCCTATTCGCCAGAACTTTACAACATCGCCCTTTTGGATTTATTTGGCTTCCTTTCCGTGCAATCGGGACAACCTGAAGCGGGACAAGGATGGCGGATTACTCGTTTACAACCCTTGCCTTTTGGCGATGCTATGGTGCGGTTTTTGTTTACCATTTGTGGAAAAAAAGATTTTACTTGGGAGTCTCAGGGTAAGGTCAATGTCACCTTCGGAGAATTACAACCCCATTTTCAATCCTTTTTTCCGGAATGGAAAAATAATTTAGTCCTGACAAATAACGAGTTCACCGATGGAATTTATGTCTTTAAAGTATCCCTGGAAAAAGCTTGGCGGCGCATCGCCATTCCCGCTAATTTTGAATTAGACGGATTAAGTGATAGCATCCTGGATGCTTTTGATTTTGATAATGACCATTTGTATCAATTTATCTACAAAGACCGTTTTGGTCGTAGGGGACAGATAAGTCATCCCTACTGCGACGAATTGCCTTCAACAGCAGAGGTTTGTGTGGGTGAATTACCACTACAGCCAGGGGACAGGATGATATTTCTCTTTGATTTTGGGGATCATTGGGAATTTGATATGCAACTCGAAGAAATTCAGCCGCCTAATGCCAAAATCAAAATGCCCCAGATTCTGAAACGATATGGTGAAGCGCCTTCACAGTATTGGGATGAAGAGGAAGATTGGGAGGAAGACGAGGATTGGGATGGAGATGATGAGTAGGAAGATCCAATTAAAAACACTCAGTACAGGCAGATGGCAAAAGGTTTCAAGGAAAAAGTACCAAAATAGTACCATGAAAAAGCCATTGATTAGTCTGAAAACATTTTCGATAACGTTGTTCCTGGGATTGGTGATGAGTGCCAGCACTAAGGCGATCGCTGGTTTTAAGCCGAGTTCATCTAATCAGGAAAATCGGGCGCTTTCAGAAACCTTAGTCGCAGGTTATAAGGGTCTACAATTCAAACGGTGGAGAAGCCAGGAAACTCGACGCATTTCAAGAGGAATGGCAAGGTGTATTGGTAAAGCTCAAGTTAATTTAATACCCTTATTACCACAGTTACCAACACCTAATGAAATTCCAGTTGAGTTGACGGTAGAGGCAAATCCAACATTTTTAATTTATGTGAGTGAGAGTAACTTTCCCGTAAAGGAAGCTCAGTTTACACTGCTTAATGGAAAAGGTGAGGGTATCGGCGTGGCTAGTTTGTTTATGAATTTTCTTGAGCATCGCGCCCCAGCCACAACCTAATTCCAATATTTTTCTGCTTTCTGCCTCTTCCCCACCACAAGACTCCCTGTAGCAGAGCCTATGTTGATTGTGCAGAAACGAGCAACAGAGGCGGGGGTGGAGTCGTTTAGTCCCCATGATTTTAGGCGCACGTTCTGCTCGGATTTGTTGGATGCGGGGGTGGATATTGTCACGGTGTTCTTATTTGGCGGGTCATGCGTCTCCGGTGACGACGGCGAAGTATGACCGCCGGGGGGAGGAAGCAAAGCGACGGGCGGTGCAGCGTTTGGAGTTTTAGATTATTCGTAATTTATCGGCTAAGAGTCCAGTGTATGTAAAGAGTTTGTGATCGCTAAATTTTTTCCTCAGAGAATGGGCAGACTGGATAAAGGAGTATAAAGCGGTCAATGAATGATACCAAGAACTAAGACTTCTTACTGCAATCCCTTCTCTCTGTAAAAGATCAAAAGGTCAATTGTTTTTATGAAGACCATGAAGAAACCAGTTTTTGCTTCAATTACCCTAGGCGTTCTCTTGCTGACCACAATCTGTAGAGCAGCTCAAGCCGATGAGTAGAACCCTGAATTAATGGTAATGCCTAGCATCGATTACTTAGAAGTAGACATCTTTTGTGATGGTGTTGATGTAGAAAAGAAAAGACTGTACCTGAACGAATGGGGCAAACCTCCTTATGTTCTTTTGGGAGAAGAGGTTGAAATCTCCCCGCGCTGGAACGGCATCAGCAGATATATCCTGGTTAGGTTACAAAATGGGAATGAGGTTTCCATCGATAAAGCGTGTCTAAGCCCCAACCCACTTTTATATTACCGGACAGGTACAAATTGACTTGTCCAAAGTTCAAAGCACCTTTATTTTTTCTTGACTGACCCAGTAAAATGCTCAAAATCAAATCTCTCGGCTTATCCATTATTGCCGCCTCAGTTGTTTTCGGTAGTCAAGCACTTGCGTCCGTTCCTACGTCTGTACTAGACCAGTCCACTGACTCATATTTTTGGAATGTTCACCCAGAAATGTTGAACAGGAGTATCCAGCCTCATCAAACTCAGTACAAAAAAGAGTGGTTGGCTATTCGAGAGGTTTTGAGAGACAGGCTTGTTTGGATGGAATTACCTTACTGCTACGCAGAACCCGGAACCTATGGCTATGAAGTGGAGGATTATGGGGAAACAGTTACAGCACTAACAGACGTGGTATTCTATGCCCGTCACCCTGAGTTGAACGGGCGCAAGATAAGACCAGGAGAGACGGCGCTAGTGGAGGAATGGAAAGCTATTGCTAGAATGTTCCCGCAAAGCTTGTGTTAGAGTGCGATCGCTAGGTGAAAATGGGTGCTTGCCAGCAAAAAAATTTATCCGGTGCGACGATTTATTTTGTGACTCTTGGAGATGAACCTGTTTGGTTAAATCCAAAAGTTTTTGGGTAATCTTTTTGAGGTCTCTGGGCTTGATCATAAATTGAGGCGATTCATTGTTGTCTTGTAAAAAGATGGAGTCTATTTGATAATCAAAAGCTTCCTTACTATTTTGCCATGCTCACACTAATCTAACCAGACAGCGATCGCACTAATTGCTTATGCAATGTGGCGGGGTGAGTTGAGTCGTCGTCCGGATTATGAACATAATTCCCCTAGAACTGCTTTAGCCCGAAAGACGGGTAAGGTGGCTATGTCTGAAGTATGGCAAGTAGTGGATGGGAGTGTGTATGACGGGGATACGCTGCGGGTGAAACGGGGGTGGGAGGAGATGAAGCTGCGGTTATGTGGGATTGATGCACCGGAGAAGGATCAGCCGTTGGGAATTGAGGCGCGGGACTATTTGCGATCGCTAATTGGGGAAGGGGATGGTGATGTTATTGTTGTCCCGGTGGAGAAGGATCGCTATGGTAGAACGGTGGCTGAGGTGTTTGTCAGTCCTCGCCCAGGGACTGGGTATGCAGAAGAAGAGGAGATTCATCTGAATAGTCAGATGATGATGGCGGGTTATGCTTGGCACTATAAACGGTTTTCTGGGAATTGTCCCAATCGGGATGGGTATGATGTGGCTGAACAGATAGCGAAGGATAGTCGGGTTGGGGTGTGGGCAACTCCTGGGGCGATTCCCCCGTGGGAATGGCGGAAGTCGCAGCTGCAGTTCCGCTCCCAGTAATGTCTGAGTATATGGGCTGATTTGCAAGAGGTTATCTTAAGATGAGCGCAAACCTTCAGAGAATACAAATAATTGGACTATACGGAACGAACAAGCGTATTGATGCTCGTATCAGCGACAATACTCTAATCCTCGTTGGTGAAAATGGTTCCGGTAAAACTACATTTCTTCGTATATTATTCAATCTCCTAGCGGGACGTTGGCACTCACTAAGTCTCTTTCGCTTTGAATCCGCTATCCTAACTCTAGATAATGAAGAAATAAAAATTCATTCCTCCGATATCAACCATTTGATGAAAAGGATTAATGATAGAGCGTTACAAAGATTACCTCGCTCCCTACGTTTAAAAATTGTAGAGATTTTTGAATCAGGTGAAGCCCTAAGAAGACCCGAAACCCTTGAAAGAATTGCTAAAATATATCGTATTCCGAGGGGCTATCTTATGGAACAGCTCAGTTTATTTGATGACGAATACAGGCAGCTCAGTTTATTTGATGACGAATACAGTAATCTTTCACAGCCAATCAAGGAAGCATTGAGGGGTATTCAGAAAATTGATGCTCAAGTTCTTTATTTGCCGACATACCGTAGGATTGAACAAGAGTTGGCAAGCGTACTTGACTGGGTTGATCCTGACGATCTAGAACTACGTCGCCAAAAGATGCGACCCTGGAAACTGGATCGTGATCAAGCTCATATTGAACTTGTAGAGTTTGGTATGCAAGATGTTCAGAATTATATAGATGCTAAACTTGAGGAACTAGAAAAATTTCAAAGCTCAAGTCTTAATGTACTAACTCTCCGCCATTTCGGTGACATAGTTTCATCAGCTTATCAAGCAGAAGATATTCAAAAGTTAGCAAATTTATCCGAGGATGATATTGAATCTGTACTCGCGCGTGTTGATGAGTCTATTGTAGGTAATGACCAACGTACTGAATGGCTCAACGCGATCCAACAGGCTCAAAAAAAAGGAACGCCTACTGAGCGAGACCAGATTATTTGTCACTATTTTCTCAAAATCCTTGATTTCCAGAAGTCGTTACAAGATAAAGAGGAAAATATTTCAAAATTCTGCAAGGTTTGCTCAGAGTATATCCTGGATAAGGAGTTTGTATACGACAGCGCTTCCTTCAAGTTTTATATACGCCCAAAGTTGGAAGATTATGCAGAGGAATCCGTTCAACTTAGTGATCTATCTTCTGGAGAAAAGCAAGTAGTTTCACTATTTAGTCATTTATATCTTTATTTGTTGCCAAGGTTCAGAACTCAGCCAAAGAAAAAAATAGGGCTTGGGGTGGGCAATGCAATGGTTTTGCTGAGTCCTTATGCGCGTACTCCAGAAAGTTTGATAAAATTCGTCGAAAGAAACTACCTGTCATTCATTCGTTCAGCAGACCCTAGTTAGCTAACTTGAAAACCGCTGTAAATTCTCTTAAAGAAAACAGAGACAAGGGAACAGGCAACAGAGAATACCCAATTTAAATGCACCTTAGCTTAACTATCCTTAAAGTAAAAAATCTCCTATTCCAGAGGTGAGTCTACTGACTATTCACTATCCTCTGTCGCAATTGAGTATAACGCTGCTGTTGTAGGGTTTGATTCACAGAAATAGCGATCGCTTTCTTTGACCCGATGACAATGGCGAGTTTCTGGGCGCGAGTGAGTCCGGTGTAGAGGAGGTTGCGCGATAGCATTAGGTAATGTTGAGTATATAAGGGAAGAATCACCACTGGATATTCTGAACCCTGGCTTTTGTGAATCGTGACCGCCCAGGCTAAGGTAATCTCATTCAGGTCGGCGTAGTCATAAGTAACGATTCGCCCTTGATACTGTACCTTCACTTCCTGTTCCGTGGTATCAATCGCCGTGATGACACCCAAATCCCCATTAAATACATCCCGTTGGTAATCATTGGTCTGTTGAATCACGCGATCGCCTACTCTTAAGGTTATCCCACCGCGACTGATTTCTACTTTATCGGGACTGGGGGGATTAATTAACTGTTGCAGTACCTGATTAAAATTCCGAGTTCCCACCACCCCCCGTGTCATTGGACAAAGTACCTGCACATCCGAGGCGGGATTAAACCCCAGATTGGGGATTAAATCAGAAATCAACTCACAAACCACCTGCACCCCATGGTCCGGTTCAAATCCACCCCCATGCCAAAGACAATCAGAATGGGGAGTATCAGAGATTGGCTCTATCCTTTGATGGCGTAGATGCTGTGCCAGTCGTTGTCCTAGATTCTGTTCGGTGTAGTAAAATGTGGGTTTATAACACAGGGGGGGTGTATCGGGGTGAGTCTCGATAACCAGGTCTTGTTGTTCACTTGTGTGAGTAATGATTCGGGCGATCGCATCTTCGTCTGGGGTATGAGAGTCGGTTGTCAGTAGGGAATAGGTGCGTTTAATCAGTTCCGGTTGGGGTAAATAGCAATGTCCATCTTCGGCGGCTTCTGTTAAACTATGAACCAATCCGGCGCTGTAGCGAAATTCGGAATCAGCGGGAACGCCTAAGTTTCGGGCGATTTTATCGGCGCTGAGGAAGCCTATCCCGTAGATGTCGGTGGCGAGTTGATAAGGGTTTTCGGTGACGGTGGCGATCGCACGTTCCCCATATTGCTTATAAATCTTCACCGCGTAGGTGGTGGACACTCCATGTCCTTGTAAGAATACCATCACCTCTTTGATGGCTTTCTGGGTTTCCCACGCCTGTTGAATCATGCGGATGCGCTTTTTGGCGATCCCTTTTACCTCGACGAGTCGTTCAATCTGGTTTTCGATAACCTCCAGGGTATCGAGTCCAAAATGGGCGACAATTCGAGATGCGGTAACGGGTCCAACGCCTTTGATGAGTCCACTCCCCAGATATTTTTCAATTCCCGTCAGGGTGGCGGGTTTGGTTTCTTTGTACTGAGTTACTTGAAACTGAGTACCATACTGAGGATGATCCCGCCAAAATCCGGTGAGGTGCAAGGTTTGTCCGGGTTGGATGTTGGCGAAACTGCCAACAATGGTGGTTAGTTCTTTGGCTTTGGGGCGTTGTAGACGGGCGACAGTATAGCCGGATTCAGCAGAATGATAGGTCAATCGTTCCACTACGCCTGTTAGGGTTTCGTAGTGGGGAGTTGCTTTTATCGATGGATAGGGTGAGATGGACAAGGATGGTTATCGTAGCCGTGGATAGAGTTTATCCTCATCTTAACGAGATGATAGCAAGGCAAATGGGGGTAAGTATATCTACTTAAACCGGAATCTAAGCGATAAACAGACATAATTTGTTTATAGTGATGAAGCAAGTTATGCCATCGTTATCTCTGTCGAACCCGTGCAGGTTATCGGGAAAAGCATCCAGAACTGTCAGATCTTCTGCCTAAGAACTGCAATCGGAACAGTTGCAGTCTGAATTAACACAATCAGATAGATTAGCTCGTGTGGGTTAATGTGTAGGATCGATGATGATAATATCAGCCTCCAATAGAGTCTTTTTTAGACCTTCTAGCAGAATTTCTATCCGCGCCTTTTGGCTCTCATTGAAAAAGCCAGTCACCAGGAGAGTACGTTTGGGTTGATGTGTAGGATCGATGATGATATCAGCCTCCAATAGAGTCTTTTTTAGACCTTCTAGCAGAATTTCTATCCGCGCCTTTTGGCTCTCATTGAAAAAGCCAGTCACCAGGAGAGTACGTTTAGGTTCTACTGGCTCCGGTTGTGCCGGAGGATTTTCATACTGCTTCTGAGCAACCCTAGTACTGTCGTTATCTTCCCAAGCAACTAGATTTTGCCACTCATCTAATCCGAGAGCCTCACAGAGAGATCTGAAGCAATCAACAGTTAGTGACTGTCCGTTCAGAAAACGCTTCAGCGTTGACCGCGAGACTCTAGCCGTTCGCGCCCATTCTTGATCAGTTCGATTCCAACCCTTCATAATTCTAGCTTTCTCAACGATAGACATGCTCTCCTTCGAGAGCTTGTAGGGACTCTTCGATTTAGTCATTTTTGTGGTGTTTTCCAGTATCTTCAGGATTTAGTCAAGGCTGCCAACCTTTAATAAACAGTTTAGCAATGATTTTTTGGCGAAGCAAAACTTAGACTTTTTAAATGCGCTGAAGTTAAGAGTTATCTGACCATAAATGACCCAAAAATGACCCACATACTCAAAGTTTAACCATGTTCAACCATAAACTGACCCAAATATAGTTGTTTTTGTTATGACAAAACTCAGATATTAAGCTACATTGATATAGGAGTCGGGCTGACACCAAAAACAAACGGCTTTATGCCGTTGAGGAGCTGCCCATTTTTCGGGAAGGAGCCGTCATGAAAATCCTTAAATTAACCAACACACTCGTTAGCGGTTTCAACACACTCGTATTTCTGCCTTCTTGCAGTATGCATGAGAAATTTACAGGTTGCTTACAGCGTTTTCAGACTCGATGTTATACACCTAAACAAGAGCAGAATAGAGCTGTCCTAGAGTTACTGAATAGAGCTGTCCTAGAGTTACTGTACAATGGTATCCTTCATGGCGAGGATGGCAATGACTATATAGAAGGTGGTTTGGGCAATAATGTCTTCTATGGTGCCATTGGTGGATACTTCTATTGGGTCAACTGCTATTGGGTCAGGGGAATAGATGATATTGTCAAGACTGTTATCAATATTGTCAAGACTATTGTCAAGACTATTGTCAAGACTGAAAATCTGACGACTCAACTGTTTTCCTGCGCCAGTGATAAATTTACAGGTTGTTTAGATATTGAAGTCTCTGAACACCAACGATGGAGTTTATATTTTTCCCAAGGTTTAATCTGTGGTGAAAGTGGTATAGCGTTTTTCAAATGGATGAGATACAGATTGGCAACTGAAACCTTTACTCAGCAAGCACCGCTTGTACCTCACTCAAACGAAAACTGCTATATACATCCCCGTCGCAGTTGGTTGCGCCAGCTTTATCGGTACTGTCCCCAGGTTGTCAAGGAGGCGGCTGCTAATCCTTCCCAGCTATTTCCTAGTGACAATATTCAACATCTTGAACAGACATCTAATCCTTCTCCTGTACAACTACAACTCAGTTATAGCCGAATTCCCCCAGACCAAATACATTCAGCCTTAGTCACCATAGATGTTGATAAAATTTGGAGGCAAGCCTTAAAACTTTGGCGGAGTTGGCAAAGCGCAGATTTAACCGATATTTCTCCTAATTTAGCGCCTAAGGCATTAAACCCTGAGGAAATAGAACAACAGTTTTCCCAGATGCTCTATGGTAACCTCAGTGGTTTGGGAGGTATCAATCAGATGTTTAAAACGTTGCCAGACGAAACCTCTGACGTTGCCTCTGATAACCTGATTGCTGCGATGGATGGTAATCAAATATTACGGAATTTAGCTATTCATTTAAATCGAAATATTGTACTTCTAACCCAGCCTATCATGCCCTATATTCGTCAAGGGTTAATTGAGTTGAATGAGAATGATCTGACTCAGCCTATCATGAACGCGATAAGGTTTATTTTCCCAAGCTCTACTGTAGTACAAAATTATTAATATATGTTAACATAAAGATATAGAGGGGTTAGTCAGTCTCAAAAACAAACAAATTATTTCGGTGTTTAACTCCAGTACTTAGTCAAGCTGCCAACTTTAAAGAGTCTGAAGTATTAAGCTCCGAAGATTGACACCCCTCTTTCCCTAATAAACTAGTCGAAAGTTATAGCAGGTCGCTAGGCGTGTATTTACAACTCCCGTACCTGAAGCTGAGTCTAGAGGAGATGTTCGTACAAACAAAGTGTAACTAGACCAGCGCAACGGGCTATAGCAAGCCCCAAAGACTGCCAATTAACTGAACTCTCTCAATTTATGACTGGAGCTGGTTGCAACTAAGTTAAATCCCCAATAGAGATTACAACCTAAATCAGGTCAGTAATTATTAATAATTTTTATCCAAAATTGATCCATAATTGATTGGTAAATGACCCCAAAAAACCAGTCAACGGGTCATGTTTTATATCGGAAATTATTATAATGAAAATTATCAAGTTGGCAGCTTGACAATCACTTCATTAGTATTGGAGTTCAAAATTATGGAGAACACCACAACAACCACCACCGAAACGATGACGGAAATTTCCACCATCCCAGCTTCCTTTTGTCCAATAGACACCGCCCTAGTTAAGACGTTAGCGGAACATGGAAGCCCCCTCGTCGCCTTAGCGTTGGTTTGGTTACTTTTCCGATCACTAACCCGCTTCGTGCAGGTGTGTAAGGAGGAATAATGCCTTTTTAATTGAGAGGTAGGGATCTCACTCCGAAGTGAAATTCCTGAGCAGGTGCATCTACTCCACATGGTTGGTGTGGGAAAATAGAATACCAGTTCATTGGTATGTAAAGTTGCCTATGCGATCGCTCTCCCCCAACCCGGCTCCAAGGCATTCGGCGATGCTCAGACTTCGGCGAGCGCTCAGTCGAGCCGTCGAGCCGTCGCTGGGATCGTAAGGGCTTGGTCACCAAGCCCTTATTCAATAACCATCAAGCAATAAAAACAAATCTCACAGCAGCTCCAGGGGTTAGCACCGCGTAGGCGATCGCGGGAATATTTCGGCTGAAACTCCTGATTTTTCGTAGAAAGGGCAACAAGGATTTTTGGTGGAGGTGGCGGCGTCAATGATAACTCAACGGCGATGGAATGGGAATTGAGGGAAGGGGTTTAAATTATCGCTTTTTAGGAGGTGTAAATTGATGTAAGACGGTTACTCCCTCAAAATTCGCCAAAATGAAGGGAGTAAACGGAATGGATGAAAAGCGTGCGATCGCACTCTTCATCGCCACCCGATTATTCAATCAAATCGCTCTTACCCCAAATACAATCACTAACCATCCAGCCACTAAGATTAATCCCAATCCCGACAAAATTTTTGTGGTTCGGTTGGCTTTGAGTAATATGTCTTCGTAGGAACGTTGATGATCCTGAATCATCAGAAAAGCGGGTTGACTAATCAGAGGAGAGAAAATCCGACTGAGTATCAGTCGCCCAAAGAAGTTTAAACTCCAGAAAAACCGACGCAGGGGTGCTTGATTATACTGCCAGGGAAAGGCAAATCGGACAAGCTGAACCACAGCCTTGACATCCGGACTTCGTTGTGATTCATATTCAGGTAAGGCTTGGCAGAGATTATTCTCATATTTAGCCAGTATTTCATTCAGAATATACACATCCTCTAAGGCTGAATTTACCCCTTGTCCAATGTCAGGTGGAAAGCAATGAACGGCATCGCCTAAGAGTACGATAAAAGCAGCCGACTGATTTTGTCTGTCTTGATTATTTAACTCAAAATATAATCCCGCACAATATTGAGGCGTGGGAAAAGCACCCCCTTCACTTAAAGCAAATCGCTGGGCTTCTTCCGGAGAGACAATTTGCCGTATGGGTAGTTGAGGAAAGGCTTGCTCTAAAAAGTTGTATAATGTTCCACGGGTTTTCAAGTCCCATATTTTATGGTTGGGTCGTGTGATAATATTGGCACTACGAGGTTCATCCGGATTTTTAATCGGCAATAGACCTAACGAGACAGAACGTTGGCGATCGCGAAATCTACCCCGAATCGCATACGCCATATCGCAGGCGGCGTGTTCCTTCCCATCAGAGTCCAAGGGGAACTGGGGAGGTAGCGTTAAGACTTTATACCTCAATCCAGCACTTGGCGAGGGGAAACATTTCATTTCAAATCGGTCTGATTCCGGACTATCCCACTGTTGCAAAGTTTGGCGAACTGTAGAGTAAAGTCCATCACACCCCACTAGGAAGTAAGGCTGAAAATGGATAAGATTATTGGTGTCTGTGCGAACAACAACGTCTATCGTTTTCTGGTCTGTGTTAGGGGAATCAGTCTGATTAATTTGAATACATTCCGTATTAAACAAGACGTTAATACACTTTTGCCAATTGCGCTCAATTTCCTGGTAGAGTAACAATACGAACGCCCGACGGGGTAGCCAGTAAGCGGGTTTTCGATTGGGATTTACAATCGGCAATTTTGAAGTTTTGCGGTGACCATTCGGTTTAATCCGCGTTAGGTAAAAGTCTGTACTGGGAACGCTGATATTTGCCAGTTCCTCGGTGAGTCCCAGAAAATCCGTTAATTTTTGCCCCCGACCATCAATGAGATAATTGAAGGCTTTATCGGGTTCATAGTAATCAGCCGCCGCCCGTTTTTCTAGGACTGTAATAGTTGTCCAGCCGCGTTTGGCAAGCATTAAGGCGGTGGCAAGTCCGGCGGGACCTCCACCAACAATTAATACATCTTGCTGACAATCGTCGCTCATTTGCATAGCTAGGGGACTGGGGAGTATCCTATTTGGGGATAAGGTTTTTTAGGGCGATGACTACCTCCCCTAAACCATGACTATCCTAGAGTTTGAATCATTATAACTTGTGCGTGCGATCGCTCTTTCTGACTCATCACCTTTCTAGTGCCATCGGATTGGTCAGGATAAGGCTGAAGGTGATGAAGCCAACCCTCTTAAATTAGGGTTTTCATTCTCAACAAGTTCAACTGTTGAATAGAAACATAGGAATAGATATATGGAAAATTTCCGTACAATATATAGTTAGGCGCGACAGGAGAACTCAATGCCCGTAGGTGTTGCATTTAAAGCCTTGGCGATCTGGCTAGTCATCTTGGTGTTGGCGATGATTAACGGTGTCCTACGGGAGGCTGTCCTGATTCCGGAGTTCGGCACCGCAGTTGGGCTTCTCTTGAGCGGTATTCTCCTTTCGGCACTCATCTTTCTCGTCACCCACTTGTCGTTGCCTTGGCTAGATGTCCGCCGACCCGGTGTGTTCGTAGGGATTGGTCTGGGCTGGGTAGCCCTTACGGTACTCTTCGAGTTCTCATTCGGGCTTTTGCAAGGTAAGTCCTGGCAGGTCATGCTTGAGGCGTACACGTTCCATGGTGGCAACATCTGGCCAATCATTCTGGTCGTCACGGCGCTTGCCCCTTACCTTGACGCTAAATTTAGAGGTTGGGCTTAGCCCCAGCATCGAAAGGGCGAAGCCTGAAACCCTTACAGTCAGGGAGTTTGATATTTTGCCTTTATTCCATAAGTTTCAAAAGGAGCGATTGAAAGCTGATTTTCTACCGCCCTCAGTTGTTGACATTCAAGCCTACACTCCGCACTTCAAAATGTAGTACGATAAGCTACAGACACGTCTCCGAGAAGACTAAGCATAAATACTCACTTTACTGAGGATTGATACCTTGAGATAATTAGCCAGTTAGCTGTAACTATTTAAAAGAGAGATTA
>NZ_JAVJNP010000077.1:0-36630 GCF_040217205.1 Coleofasciculus sp. A1-SPW-01
CTTCAAGCAAATGATAACCTGACTACGGCGAATGTTACCGCAACTGTGGGAGAGGCTAATCTCACCAGTACCACAGGCGATATCAATACGACTAACGGTAAGATTACAGCCTCTGAGGGTGCAGCAAATCTCACGGCAACAGAAGGAAGTGTGACTACGGCTGATGTAGAAGCACAGACTGTAGAACTTCAAGCGCAGAATAACCTGACTACGGCGAATGTCAGTTCAACAGAGGCAGACGCTAATCTCACCAGTGCCACAGGTGATATCAACACGATTAACGGTAAGATTACAGCCTCTGAGGGTGCAGCAAATCTCACGGCAACAGAAGGAAGTGTGACTACGGCTGATGTAGAAGCACAGACTGTAGAACTTCAAGCGCAGAATAACCTGACTACGGCGAATGTAACTTCAACAGAGGGAGACGCTAATCTCACCAGCACCACAGGCGATATCAATACCAGTAACGGTAAAATTACCGCAACTCAGGGTGCAGCAAATCTCACCGCAACAGAAGGAAGTGTGACTACGGCTGATGTAGAAGCACAGACTGTACAAGTTGAGGGAGATGATAACATCACTACCGTTAATGTCACCTCAACCAACGGCGCAATCAATATTACGAGTGAGTCAGGTTCTATATCAAGTGAAAATTTGACCGCTAAGGGAGAAACAGAAGAAAGTGGAGTGACTCTTAACGCCCCAGGTAATATTACAACAGGTAACATAGATACTGCGTCAGCAACTGATCAAGGCGGCGCGATCGCACTCAATAGCGAGACAGGTGCAATCCAAAGCGGCGACTTAACCTCATCGGGAGCAACAGGGGGTGGAGATGTAACGGTATCGGCTCCCAACACCATCACCACTGGGAATATAGACTGTTCATCCAGCAACGGGAATGGCTGCGCGATCGCACTCACTAGCGAGGTAGGAGATATTACCACCGGGAATCTGAACTCATCTGGCGCTTCAGGTGGTGGTTCACAAACTATTTCCACATTGAGTCAAATTATATTAGGAGAACTTAACTCCAGTTCAACTTTAGGTTCGCCTGGTCGAATTACCATCAATAATGCTCAACCGGAATTTAGAAGAGGAGCACCTGGGATTGAACTAATTTCTATCAATGCTCAAGGTTTACCTACTCTTCCAGGAGTAATTCCCCCGGAAACCGGATTGATTGATATTACTACTGATGGTTACTTCAGAGCGACAGGTATTTTCCCCTCTCAAACAGGCGTACAAGCCAGTATTGCCACAGGGGGTGATCCGATTATTATTCGTCACGGTGGTGGCAGTGCCTTAGATCCCTTTGAGGTGGGTAATCCTGAACAAAACGGTACAGCTGGTGCAATTACCAATGGCAACGGATTTACCGGAACAATTGCACCTCTGCAATCCTTTACCCGTCCCGTTCGCCAGGATAATATTCAAATTATTCCCCGCCAACCCTCTACATCCAATCTACCGTTTAACACAATTTATCCGAACCTCTCGTTCACCACTCAAATTTCTGATGCTGATCTGGAAATCACAACATTAGATAGTGTTCTTACCGATGCCTTTTCGGGATACCTAGGACCAAAACCCAGTGTTAATAATCCGGCTGATGCACCTAAAATCCTGGCGCAAATTGAGAAACAAACGGGGGTAAAACCAGCATTTATGTACGCTACATTTGTGGGCGGACGCCTGGAACTGAGAATGGTTTCGGCTGAACAGAAAAAGATTGTTAGTCTTCCTGATGTAACCCAAGAAACGATTGTGCAAACGGCGACAAAATTACGCCGCGAAATCACCAATCCCATTAAACGAAGAACCACCAGTTATTTAGAGCCCGCTCAACAACTGTATGAATGGTTAATCGCTCCCTTAGAAGCTGAGTTAGAGGCGCAAGGCATTCAAAATCTGGTGTTCATTATGGATAGTGGTTTGCGTTCATTACCTGTGGCGGCTCTCCATGATGGTCAAAACTTTTTAGTGGAAAAATATAGTGTAGGATTAATGCCTAGTCTCAGTATTACCGATACCAGCTATAACAATATTCAAAATGCTCCCGTTTTAGCGATGGGAGTTGCTGAATCCAGTAGTCTGGCGAAAGAGCTGAATCTGAGTCCTTTACCTGCGGTTCCCCTGGAACTTCAAACCATTGAAAGTATTCGCGATGGAGAAACTTTCCTGAATGAAAAAGTTACCCTAGAAACGCTAAAAACCCAAAGCCAAGATGCCACAATTGTGCATTTAGCTACCCACGGTGAATTCAAACCGGGTCCTCTAGAAAATTCCTATATTCTCTTGTGGAATGATTTACTGCGTTTAAATCAACTGCGAGAATTAGGCTGGAATGAGCGTCGTACCCCAATTGAATTGTTAATCCTGTCGGCTTGTCGTACAGCCGTGGGTGATGAAAACGCGGAGTTAGGGTTTGCTGGATTAGCGGTGCAAGCGGGTGCTAAGTCAGCGCTGTCGAGTTTGTGGTATGTCAGTGATGAAGGAACTTCTGGATTGATGACCGAGTTTTATCGGAAGTTACAAACCGCTCCAATTAAATCTGAAGCTTTACGACAAGCACAGTTAGCGATGCTCAAGGGTGAGGTGCGCTTAGAAGGTGGACAATTACGAGGAAGTGGACAACCTGTACCTTTACCGTCAACATTACAAGGTCAAGGGGATCAGTCTCTCTCACATCCCTATTATTGGGCAGCATTTACTATGATTGGAAGTCCTTGGTAAGGAGTAATTTGTAGTCAACACAAGTAGGTTGGGTTGAGGAACGTAGGCGAAGCCTTCTCGGAGAGTAACCCAACTTATTTTAATGTTTTCCGGCTACGTATATGTTGCTAAAGTCTTGACATGAGCAACAGCCGCTGCAACGGTGACGGGTAATCGGTAGCCACCTCCATGAGAAGAAAGTACTGGACACCTATATTTCCTAGCAGCATCTAATACAATTTCAGTCAGTTTGCAAAAATCAGCATTCGTCCAACCTGTTGTACATTTACCACAATCATCCCGATGTGAGTCATAACCTGAGAAAATAGTAATTAAGTCCGGTTTCCATGGAAGGCAATCTAAAGATTGCTGGAAAATGTTGATGCTCTCATGTCCATAGTAAAACTTACCCGTTAGTCCCAGTTCCTCTACAATATCAACGGGAAACGATGTATTTAAAATAGGAATATTACAGTGTCCGACAGCTTCAGCCGCCGTAGTTGTCCCAGCTTTTAAGTCTGAGGCTTTAGCCATATAAAGGTCTACAGCACTGTGAATACTAATGCAATAGATACTGGGATCATGGCTAAAAATTGACTGAGTGCCATCTCCATGATGAATATCCCAGTCAATCATCAAAATTTTCTCAAATCCTTGCATCTGAGCGTATCGTGCTGCCACAGCCAGAGGATTTAAAAGGCAATAACCGTGTCCCCAATTACTGTAAGCATGATGTCCGACCATACTGAAGCAATAGGCACGTTTCAGGCTCCCTTTTTTCATCTGATCAATTGCTTCCATCATGCCTCCTAAACCATAGAGGTATCCGGGTAAACCGTACTCCAAACCTTCGCACTCAATACTCAATTCAGGTAGGGCGGCACTCACCTCATCTAGTTGTTTTTCAAGAGCCTTTAATGCAAGTTTTCGGAGATACTCAGCAGTATGAACGCTCTGGAAATTGCGCCTCTGGGCTTTTCTTAATGGAAGTGCAGGATATTCGGTAAGAGCTTGGGCAAGAGCCTGTCGAACTTGGTTGTAGTAGGGAAAAGAATGCCCCATGAAAGAAATTGATTCAATTGGCTTGGACGTACAGAATGTTTGTGGGTATAGATAGGTGGCAAAATTATTCATTTCTCTAAATCAAGCACTATTCAAAAGTTATACTGCACTTTGGTCATGCAAGGGTATCATGATTGTCATCGTTGTACCGACTCCTACTTCACTATTGACTGAAATCATACCGCCTTGTATGTCTAGACATTTCCTGACAACCGCTAATCCTAATCCGGTTCCGGGAATATTGCCAATATTTGTACCGCGATGAAATATACCAAACAATTTTTTTTGATCCTCTATAGGAATCCCAATGCCTGAATCTTTGATTTGAAATGTCGCGGTAGATTGACTACAGGTTAATATCAAATCTATTTGACTACCTAGTGGAGAATATTTAATTGCATTAGAAAGTAAGTTCATTAAAATAGAGCGTAATAACTTTTCATCTAAGCAGACAAGAATATATTGATTTTGACTAATAAAATTAATCAAATAATTTGAACCAGCATTCACTTGCATCTCTTCCACCAAATGACAACAAAATTTTTCTAATTCAAATGGGCGAGGGGTAAACTCTAATTTTCCCGTTTCCGCTCGATTAATTGTTAAGATATCATTCAAAAGCTGAGTCATGGTTTTAGCTGTTGTCTCAATGCGGTCAATATTACGCCGAATTTTATGATCTGAGCCTTCTGGATAATAATATTTCAGCAATTGGACACTAGCTAAAATAGTACTTAAGGGAGTGCGAAATTCATGGGATGCCATAGAGAAGAAGTTAAGCTGGAGTTGTCTGAGTTCCTGCTCTTGTGCAAGTGCCAGACGGATTAATTCTGCTTGCTTGTGTTCGGTAATATCTTGGGCAGTACCGAGAATTTGCTGGGGTAAACCATTAGCTGTGCGAGTGAACACCATCTCGCGACTGTACAGCCAGCGCCATTCACCTGATTTATGTTGAATGCGATACTCTGTCTCAATAATTTCTCCCTCTTTAGCGGTGGTAAATCGTTTAATGGCAGTGGTACATTTAGATTGATCATCTGGATGAATCAGATTTTGCGGAAATGTCGGTGCCATGGCTTGGATTTCTTCGGGGGAGTAGCCGATAAGTTGAGTGATTTGTTGATTGCTGTAGATATGGCGCTTTTCGATTAAATCATAGAGATACAAAGCGGTTGGCATTGCGTCAGCAATGCGTTGAATAAACCGTTCACTTTCCCGCAGTTCTTGTTCCCGAATCCTAATTTCGGTAATGTTGGTGGCGGCACAGGTAATGCCAACTACTTCTTCGGCATGGTTTCGTAAGGGTTCCACGGTTAAATCGTAGTACCGGACTTTGCCGTCTACGATAATCGATATCTCTTGGCGCTCACCGACTCCTGTGGTCAAGACACGATGTTTAATCGGCATTAGCTTTTGGGCATTTTCCGGTGCAAACATTTCTAATTCTGATTTTCCAATTAGTGCGTCGGTATTAATCCGACTCGCCGGATTATAGACCCAGGTGTAACGCAAATTTGTGTCTTGATTAAATACTGTGATCGGTGAGTTATGCAGCGCAACCCGAAAGCGTTCTTCACTAATTCTTAATGCGGCTTCTGCTTCCCTGCGTTCATGGATTTGCGTTTGGAGATCTGCGTTCGTCTGCATCAGTTCCGCCGTCCGTTCTTGAACTCTGATTTCTAGTTGATCACGGGCTTGACGCAGTTGGTTTTCAATGGATTGACGTTCAATTAATTCCGTTTGAAGCTGTTGATAGAGTTGGGCTTGGTGAATAGCAATGGTAACTTGGATGGCTAATTGATACAGTAAGTCAATTTCTAAGGATTGCCATTGTCTGGGTTGAGAACAGTGATGAGCAATCAGTAGTCCCCAAAGCTTTTCTTGTTGCAGAATGGGTACGACGAGTTTAGATTTGACACCTAACTGCTGGAGGAATTCCACTAAGCAGGGCGTTACTCCATCGGTTTCTGGATTGACTACGGTGCGAATTCGTCCTTGACAGTACAATTGATGCATCTGTTCGGGAAACACTTCCGCCGGAAACGTTTGTCCCAGAATGGGTGCGGTATCCGGAGTGACAGATTCGGCTACGGTACTTCCTGTACCATCAGACCAAATCCGATAGACTAAGACTCGATCAACGCCAAGAAATTCTCGGACTTCGGTTACTGTGGTTTCAAGAATGGTGTCCAAATCTAGGGTTTGGCGGATGCGTTGAGCGCTACTGAGGATGAGTTGCTCTCGTTGCGCCATTTGCTCTAAGGTTGTTTGGGACGGTGGGCGATCGCGAATTAACTCTAACTCGGCTTTGAATCTAGAATGCTGCTTCAGGATCAACCCGCCTAGCACCATAAGTATGGCGATGCTGAGACTATCTCCCAGAATTAGACTCAACTGGGTTCTCTGGATCTGAGTGACTACAGCCCCTAACTGTTCTTGTAACAACAGTTGTGCTTGCGCTGGGATCTGCTTCAAAAGCCATGGCTGGTGTTGGGCGATCGCAGAGGCGCTGTTGAGCTGAGACAATAAATCTTGCAGAGAATCCTGTAACTTGTCACTATAGTCCATCCATCGGGAAGTTTCCATCAGTTGAGTTAGGTGGCTAGAGGAAATGACACTAGCCCCTATAAAAATAAGTAATGCCAGACAATAACCACCGATAATAACTTTGATCCCGATAGATTTTGGCATTTGAGTTCTCCTCCGAAATAACAGCAGCTAGTGCATCACGGCTTCAAATAAGCGGTTCCCCATTTAGATTAGGATAGCTAAAATCCTTCCAGGGAACAGGGAATTCTTTACATAGAATAGGGGTAAACGCTTGATATTTTTTACAATTCTTAACTCCGTTAAGCCAATTGATGTCTAGGTAATTCGCTCTCTGTTCTGTTGAGCAAGTTTATTTTGAGGCGACCTCGTGATAAATTCATATAAGGGAATAGTATGTTTTAAGTGAGAATTCTTCTAGTCGAAGATGATATTTATTTGGCTGAAGCTTTGGCTGAAGCCCTGGCGATACAACGGTATGCCGTTGATACGGTTTCCGATGGAGAGGCGGCTTGGGTGCAAGTGAATACCCTCAATTACGACCTAATTTTGCTCGATATGATGTTGCCGAAATTGGATGGGATTCATTTGTGCCAACGCTTGCGTTCCAATGGTTATCAGATGCCAGTTTTGATGATCACGGCTCGCGATACCAGTACGGATAAAGTTATCGGTTTGGACGCAGGCGCTGATGACTATATGGTTAAGCCTCTGGATATTCCAGAGTTACTGGCGAGAATTCGAGCGCTACTGCGACGAGGGCAAACGGTTTCCCCCCCTATTTTAGAGTGGGGACAATTGCGTTTAGATCCAGGGACTTATGAAGTCTGCTACGGCGATCAAACTTTACGCTTGACTCCCAAAGAATATAGTCTTTTAGAATTGCTGATTCGTAATGGGCGGCAAATTATGAGTCGGAGTGCCATTATTGAGCATGTTTGGTCTATCGATAATCCTCCGAAAGAAGATACGATTAAGGTTCATGTCAAAAGCCTGCGCTCCAAACTTCGAGCCGTAGGCGCTCCAGAAGATTTAATTGAAACGGTACACGGTTTAGGTTATCGTCTCAAATCTCTTTCTGAATAACTGCTTAGGAGTCGCTTTCACAAATTTTTATTACAAGAAAATCCAAAAATCTTTTCCAGAGTTTCCAGCAGTTTGGCTTAAATCCCGAATAAGTCGCTTTTAGCCAATCCAGATTTAAATAATCTCCTCAAATGATTATCATTATCATTCACCTCTTTGTTCTCAAGCTTGCCTGTCAATAAGCTCTCATCTTTTTGAGGCTTGAGGGAGGAAATGCTTTGTCTGCCAAGCTTTTGAGTGAGCTGCTTGTTACCCCTTCAGTCCATTCATTTTAAATAGGATAAATCTGCCTTTACTCAAAACGTTTACGCTGATCTGACCAACGTTTAAGCCTGTACTGATTCTCACCCGCCAAAACTAACGCCACCGTTCCCCCATCCCCTAAATCCGCGATCGCTTGTTTGTTACAGATTTTTGCATTTATAGCCAAATCTTCATTCTGTGTCGCCTAGGAATTGAGCTGCTTGTAGATTGATTCGAGCAGTTTTTCAAAGACGATTTGTTTAAACTCCTGGTTGTTCATGACTTCCATAAAGATCTTCTCATTTCCCTCCATGCGTTCGAGGAAGAGGTTTTCAAGCTGTTGGTTGAGGACGGGGGCGAAGTTTTCTTTGGTGTTGACTTGGGCGGCTTGCTTGAGGTGGTCGTTGGCGATCGCGCTTTCGCTGATTTGCTCGAAAAAGAGTTGGTCGGCGGGGGTAAAATCGGTGCTAAAGCGTTCGTTGAGGGTGTCGATTAGTTGGGAAAGGGGAACGTCTTGATCCGGTTGGCGGGTTCCCGTTGCGGTGGCACCTTTGAGGGATTCGGCTTCGCCTGGGTTGAGGTCGATTTTGCCTTCACTGATTTTTTCTAGGCGGTAATACTTCATCTGGATGTCCCCGGATAGGTCTACTTGAGGCGCATGGGTACTGCGGGGGAGTTTTTTCAGGAGGAAGCGACTATAAGTATAGAGTTTTTCCAGGTCGGAATCTTGGTAGGGGATGATTTGGGCGAGGAAAAGGTACAAATTACGGAAGCTGGCGAGTTGGCTGCGGAATTGGTCTCGTTGGGCGGCTTCTAGGGTTTTGTAGTGGTCGATAATGGGTTCGAGTAGGGCGTTGAGTTTTTTGTGTTCTCCTCCGGTGAGGGCGGGTTTGGGACGAAACCAGATTTCACACCATTGGTTCACATTTTCTGGGCTAAAGAGTCGCCATTCATAGAGTTGAAAGGCGAGGTCATTGAGTTGTTGGGGGTCAGCGGTTTCGCCAAGGGGGGTTTGTTCGTAGTAGGGTTTAAAGGCTTGGTAGATGTCTTCGGGTGGGTTGACGAAATCTAGAACGAAGGTGTCTTCTTTCCCTGGGGCGGTACGGTTGAGGCGGGAGAGGGTTTGCACGGCTTGGACTCCAGCAAGGCGTTTATCGACGAACAGGGTATGCAGGAGGGGTTGGTCAAAGCCGGTTTGGAATTTGTTGGCGACGAGTAGGACTTGGTAATCGTCGCTGGCGAATTTGTCGGGGATTTCGCTGGATTTGATTCCGCCATTCATATTGACTTCGGTGAAGGTTTGATCGGGGAAATCCTTGAGGGGGACTGAACCGGAGAAGGCGACGAGGGATTTAATCGTGGTGTAACGTTTGTCTTTGATGTAGTGGTCAAAGGCGAGTTTATATTTAACGGCGTGTTCACGGGATCTGGTGACGACCATGGCTTTAGCCTGACCGCCGATTTTATGGCGGGTATGGTTGCGGAACTGTTCAACAATGATTTCGACTTTCTGGGCGATGTTGTGGGGATGGAGTTCGACGAAACGGGCGATTTCTCTGGCGGCTTTGCGTCGGGGGAGGTTGGGGTTCGTTTCTGAGAGGCGGACTAATTCGTAATAACGGGCGTAACAGGTATAGTTGGCGAGTACGTCTTTGATAAAGCCTTCTTCAATGGCTTGGCGCATGGTGTACAGATGAAAGGGGGCTTGTCCGGTTTCCCCGGGTTCATCGAAGAGTAGGAGGGTGCGTTGTTTGGGGGTGGCGGTAAAGGCGAAGTAACTCAGGTTGGGTTGTTGGGTGCGAGTGAGTTGGGTTCGTAATAGTTTTTTTTGGGCTGCTTCGCTGAGGTGATCATCGGGTTCATCGTCGAGGAGTTGGTGGGCGATGGCGGCTTCAATCCCCTCGTTGTTGAGGATTCCTCGGAGTTCGGCGGCGGTTTCTCCACTTTGGGAACTGTGTGCCTCATCGACGATAATGGCAAAGCGTTTGTCTTGGGTGGTGAGGGTGACAGTTGTGCCTTTTTTCTCTAGGGTTTGGATGGCTTGGGAAATGAAGGGGAATTTCTGAATGGTGGAGATGATGATGGGGACTCCTGCGCCTAAGGCTTTGGCGAGTTGTTGGGTGTTTTGATCGATTTTATGGACGACTCCAGTTTTGTGGTCGAATTGGTAAATGGTGTCTTGCAGTTGGCGGTCTAATAGTTTGCGATCGGTGATCACGATAACGGTATCAAAGATTTTTTCATCCTGGTCATCGTGGAGGTTGGCGAGGCGATGGGCTAACCAGGCGATGGAGTTGGATTTTCCTGATCCGGCTGAATGTTGAATTAGGTAGTTATGTCCTGATTTATGCTGTTTGGTGTGGGCGATGAGTTTCCGCACCACATCGAGTTGATGGTAACGGGGGAAAATTAGGGTTTCTTTGGTTTGGTAGTTGATTCCGGTGGCGGTGGGGATTTGGATTTTTTGGGTTTCTAGGTGGAGGAAACGGGCGAGGATTTCTAGGATACTATCTGGCTGGAGGACTTCTTGCCAAAGGTAGCTGGTGCGGTATTCTCCTGGGATATGGGGATTCCCGGCGCTGTGGTTATCGCCTTTGTTGAAGGGGAGAAAATAGGTTTTTGGTCCAGCGAGTTTGGTGGTCATCCAGACTTCATTGGTATCGACGGCGAAGTGAACTAAACAGCGTTCTTTGAAGCGAAATAGGGGGTCTTTTGGGTCTCTATCGGTTTGGTATTGGTGAATGGCGTTGTGGTAGGTTTGTCCGGTGAATTGGTTTTTCAGTTCGATGGTGGCGATGGGTAAGCCGTTGAGACTGAGGAGAATATCGGGAATTCCTTTGGTTTTGAGGGTGACTTGGCGGGTAACGGTGAGGCGATTTTTCTGGTAGAGGGCGATGGTGTCGGGGTTCATCCCGGTATTGGGTTGGAAGTAGGCGACTTTGAAGGTTTTACCGTAGCATTTGAAGCCGTTACGGAGGACATCCAGCATTCCCCGAGTTTTGAGTTCTTTGGTGAGGCTGGTAATCAGGGTTTTTTGGGCTTCTCCTGGGCTGGTGCGAGTCAGTTTTTCCCATTGTTTGGGTTGGGTGGTTTGGATAAAGTTGATAATATCGGCGTGGAAAAGGGCGGTGTCTGGGTCGTAGTCCTCTGGCTTACTGGAGTGGTAGCCGTAGAGGTCTAAGAGTTCCCGTTCGATGATGTTTTCAAAGTCTTTTTCTTGGTGCATGGTTATGCTTTTGTTCGATAAAAATGAAGATTTGGTCAGCTTTTGGTCGGGATATAGAAAACCTCTCTCCAAACCTCTCTCCTACAAGGAGAGAGGCTTTGAATTCTCCTCCTTCCGTGCCAAAAAAGCGAAGCATCCGCTGTCCTCCCCCCTGCCACAAAAACGAAGTATCCTCTGTCATCCCCCCTCTTGTAGGGGGGAACGAGGGGGGTTGGGGGAACGAGGGGGGTTAGGTTTGATGTTGATTTGTTCCGTGAAAAGTCAGGTCTATTAAAAGGTTCACGCTTAAGAGCATAGTCAAGAATGAGATTGGTATCGAGCAGAACTTTCACAGGTTATATTTTTCGGCTAAGTATTCGGCTTTTACTTGGTCAGGGTCAAAGTCTGGGGGGACGGGTTCAACCTGGTCTAAGAGGTCTTTAAAGGTCTGGCTTTGATAGTCATAGGGCTGGAATTCTACAATATCTTTGATAATTTTACCGCTATCTTTTGCGGAGCCAAAAGCTGGGCGTTTACTTTTTTTAATCGGGGAAATAATGGCAAGGGGTTGATTATTTTGGGTAATGGTGAGGGGTTCACCTGTTTGGATGGCTTGGGTGAGTAGGGTTTGGAGGGATTCAGGGAGGTCGGATAGGGTGATTTGAGTCATGGTTTTTAATGAATAAAGTAGGTTAAAGTTCGATATCATCTAGGGGTAATAATCCTGCGTCAATATCGGGGAATTCTTCGTCTATGGGTTCGAGGGTGGAGAAAACTTGGAGAAGGGATTTCTTTTGATAGGGTTCGATAATCAATTTGCCATTTTCTTGACGGATGATAACGTCTGTGGTGTTTAGGTTAAGTTCTGGGGGAATGGGTAGGGTTTGGCTGTTCCCTTGTTGGATGAGTTTAACGCGATATTCGGTAGTCATGGGGGTTTCTAGGGTTGGGGAATGGGGACTTGGCGCACGTCGATTTTGCCTGTTACAGCGTTGGTGATTAGGGCGGTGCGGTATTCTTTTAGGAGGTCTATGGCTTGTTGGATTTTTGCTTTTTGTTGGTCGATTTCTAATGTTTTTGTATCCAAGAATTCTATAATCATTTTCTGTTCAACAAGAGGAGGCAATAGCGCGAAAAAATTTGCGAGAGAACCTAAATAAATTCCTGGCTGTGCAGAAAATCCTGTATTCAACCATAAGAGATTTTGAAATTTAGAACTTTTAAGAAAATAGAAAAGGAATTTGTAAAGACACATGGTTTTTTTTGTTCTTAGAACAGCAAGACTCCTCTGTATAGTAAATTCTGGCATTTTTTTAACTATTGCTACCTTACCCAGCGTTGCGCCTACAATAGCTAAGACTATATCGTTTTCTAGAACTCGAAAAGATTTATTTAATACCTGAAAATCATCCTGAGAAATCAAGCTATCATCTTCTAAATTAACAAAGCTATCATTGATGATATTACGAACACTGAGTAGAGGAACTCCTTGATCAACACGGGGTGGAGGTAAATGAGTTCCATCTCTTAAAAGCGAACATATATGCTTTAGTTTAACTGGCTTCCAATGTGCAGGGATATCACCTAGCCACTCGATGCCAGAATCTTTCATGGGGACGGTTGGATCTAAACCTTTGGTGACAGCGTGGCTGATGAGGGCGGTGCGTTTTTCGTCGAGTTTTTCGAGGAGGGCTTCTTTTTTGGAAATGAGGGCATCTATTTGGCTGGTTTTGTGGTCGAGAAATTGCGCGATCGTGTTCTGTTCTTCCAATGGCGGGGTTGGAAGATAAACAGATTTTAGGCTATCTGAGTATATAACTTCAATTGTTGTTGCGTTACTTTTTGCTTTTAATTGTTCAAGAATAACTTCTCCATCTTGAATTAAATACATTAGAAAATCATTTGACAAAGTTAAAAAATTAATTTGCAATCTCATTAAACAAGGGTGTAAAATTCTCCGTTGAGAATCTTTTGGGGCAATCGCACATTTACCAATTGTCCCTCTAGTTGTTATCAAAAAATCACCCGTAAATATTTCAAATGCTTTTAAAGACTCGAATTTATCTTGAGAAATATAGTTTTTTATTGATTTAAAATCTTGATCTAATACGTTTCTTTGGTTGTAAACCTTAACTTCGTGATCGTCCATTTCAGATGAAAGTAATTGGCTTCCGAATGGACCAGTTTTTATCGCCCCCGACTGGGGCAATAAATGCCTTTTCAATGGCACAACATCCCAATGTTCAGGAATCTCCCCCAACCACTCAACACCAGAATCCTTGTACCGTTCATACCCCTGATACTGTCCCATTAACCCTCCTCCCAATCCTTTCTTTCCTTAGCCAAAATTAACACTTGAACATAGAGACGATCTGAAATTCTTGTTCCCTGTTTCCGCAATAAATCGAGAACTTCAGTAACATTATCTAACAAACCTCGACGCTTTGCTAACAGCAGAATACCCATCGTCCCAATTAAAGGTAACTTCCTTGCTAAAGCAACTTTTCTCGCTGCTTTTTCATCTATCAATAACTGACTCGCTTCCATCTCTTCCGCTAAAGCGATAGCTTCAGACTCTCCTAAATCTAGCTTTGATGACTTCTGTAAATCCTCAACAAGTTGTTTATTGTTTACTTCTATCACTTCTAGCCAAGATAAATTTTTGATTAATTGAGTTGCTGGATGTTCCCCCTTTTGTAATTCATAAAACACTCCCTGGGGAATGATGACTTGATTAAAAAGCTGAGGCAATAAATCCAGATAGCCTACTTTCGCTAACTCACTAATTGGGGTTGTGTCAGAAACAATAATCATTCAAGAGTCCTGTTGCTCTAACATTAACTCTGCTCGGTCAACTTCTCGGACTAACTCGTCTAAATCTTGAGAATCATCAAAAATGGAAATATCCCATTTTTTCATCATTTCTATAACGTCCAAACGAGAAACCCCTAGAATTTTTCCTGCTCGACTGCTGGTAATTTCCCCTGCTTCTAGTAAAGTCATAACATAGCCTTCCTTGGCTTTTTGTAAAGCTTTTTGCTGCACCTCAGCCGGAAGTTCGATATTTTCCAACTGTTCATCTGAAATGATTAAAGCCATTAATTTTCCTCCCAATCCTCAATCTTTAAACCCTTAACTCGTTCAAACTCTTTGACATTATGCGTCACTAAAGTCAAGTCAAAACGGCTGTTTACTTGTAATGAGTTCCCTTTTAGATACACAATACAGACATTAGTATCTAATAAATAAAAAAGCTCACGACTCATCAAAAACTCCTTCTAAATCATCATCAAGGCTATCATCTACCCCTAAATCATCAACCTCGAAATCATCCTCTGCACAGCAACCATATAAATTCAGTAACCCCGAATTGTGAAGCATATTATTGTACCTTAAAAACTCATGTAACTCCCCTTCAGCTGCAAACGTTCCCAACTCCCGAAACTCCTCAAAATCAATCAACCCCTCCCTAAACGCTTTCAACACCAATTGACGGAGAATTTCTTGCGGTAAATCTCTCCATTTGTCTTGTACCTTTGCCGTTAACTTTTCTGGTAAATTAACCGTTACCTGCATAATGTTAGTCTCCCTTTGATTTTTTTAGCTGATCCATTACACAACCATCCATATCAACTTAAGCTCAACCCCTCACCCACGCCAGCCCTCACCCCCAGCCCCTCTCCCAAGCTTGGGAGAGGGGAGCAAGAGGGGAGTAAGAGAATCATGTTCCCCTTCTCCCGTGCAACAAAAGCGAAGCATCCGCTGCCATCCCCCCTGCAACAAAAACGAAGTATCCTCTGTCATCCCCCGTGCAACAAAAACGAAGTATCCTCTGTCATCCCCCCTCTTGTAGGGGGGAACGAGGGGGGTTGGGAGAAGGGGTTAGGGGATGAGGGGGAAATGTCGAGGAGTAGATAGACACAACTTAAAACCTTACCAGCACTGGTTTTCTACCTTAAGTCACCACCAATGTTACACAACCTCCCCCAACATCGCCATAATATCCGCCTCTAAAGACTTAATATCCTCCTCAATCGCCGCCAAGTCACGGGGAGGCTGATACACATAAAAATGCCGATTCAAGGGAATCTCATACCCCACCTTTGTTTTATCAAAATCAATCCAAGCATCGGGAACATGGGGTAATACCTCCGCATCCAGATACGCCAAACAATGGGCTTTGACTAATTCATTTAACTCATCTAACCCCGTTTTCCCGTCATACTCCAACGGTAACGGTAAAGGAATATCCTCCGGTAAAGGCACAATTTCCGTATCTCGTAAACTGGTATCCGGTTCAACCTTTCCCTTGCTATCCCAACAGATTTCCGCTTCGGAGTCAGTTTCCCCCAACGCGGCTAAAATCGCCTTTTTTACTGGACTTTTCAGCTTTAACCCAGCTTGTTTTAAAACCTTCTCCATGTCCTTTACAAACACCTCGCGGGACAAATAAAGTTTATTCCCATCCAGACAAGACAGCGCAGCAATAATCTCCCGTTGTAAATCTTGTCCCATCTCAATTTCAAGTTGTTTCGCCGTCTCGTCTTTGCGCTTCTTACTGGTTGCCAAATTCTGAAATGCCGTTTGTTCCCACAGTCGCGCCAAGCGTTCCTCACTGACTTGAAAACTCAGCCGTAAGGGACGTTCTACCGTAATCTTAAGAAAACCAAACTCCCGATTATCAAAAATCTTACCACAAACCCGTTCTTGGCTTTCCCCCTCAATCTGCACTTTACTTATCCCATTCTGTTGATAATCCCCATAAAGTCGCACCAGTTCCGTGATATGGTCAGGGGATAACTCATTTCGCTTATCCCCTAAACTCTTTTTCATCTTCTGATAATGGTGCGTCCCATCAATCAACTGTACCGTCCCTTTCCGATGGGATGCTTTCTTATTCGTCACCAACCAAATATAAGTAAAAATTCCCGTGTTATAAAACATCTGATCCGGTAACGCCACCACCGCATCCAGCCAGTCATTTTCAATAATCCAACGGCGAATATTACTCTCCCCACTCCCCGCATCCCCAGTAAATAAAGGTGAACCATTAAACACAATAGCAATGCGTGACCCATCTCCCCCCGCTTCCGGTGCCGAGTACATCTTAGAAATCATGTGTTGGAGAAACAACAGCGACCCATCATTAATCCGGGGTAAACCTGCGCCAAAGCGACCCTTAAACCCCAGGGTTTGATATTCCGCCTCGATGAAATCTTTCTCCGGTTTCCACTCCACCCCAAAGGGCGGATTAGCAAACATATAATGAAACTGTTTATCGCTATGACCATCGTGGGGAACAAAGTTATTACTCTTTTGCTTCGTGTCTTTGAGTCCTAATGTATCCCCATAAACAAGATTATTAATCGGTTCATCTTTAATCAGCAGGTCAGAACAACAAATCGCGTAGGATTCGGGGTTATATTCTTGCCCAAATAATGCCAAGTTTGCGTCCGGGTTTTGCCGTTTAATATATTCCTCCGCCACCGATAACATTCCTCCTGTCCCTGCTGTCGGGTCATACACGGTGCGGTAAATCCCTTTTTGAAAGACATCCTCTTCCTCACAGAAGACCAAATTTACCATCAGGCGAATCACTTCACGGGGGGTAAAATGGTCTCCGGCTTCTTCGTTAGCTTGTTCGTTAAATTTCCTCACCAACTCCTCAAACAAATACCCCATTTGCAAGTTGGACAGATGCGCCGGAGACAAATCCACATCCGGACTGGCGATCGCCTGCATCACTTCGTAGAGGCGATTGGCTTCATCGAGTTTCTGAATCTGCTTATCAAAGTCAAACTTATCGAAAATATCCCGCGCCAGGGGAGAAAAGCCATTAATATAGGCGCGGAGGTTATCGGCTAATCCTTCCGAGTCCCCCAGCAGCTTCTTAAACGTAAACTCACTCAGGTTATACAAAGGCTGTTGGCGATTCCCCCCGATCGCCACTTTCGCGATCGCCTTTTCAAACGCCTCCCCCTCTAACCCCATTTCCTCATACTTCCCCTTGGCTGCAAGAACCGCTTGCTTAGTGGGTTCAAGGACAGAATCGAGACGACGCAGCACAATCATCGGTAACATCACCTGACGGTATTGAGGGGGGCGGTAGGGACCTCGCAGCTTATCGGCGATACTCCAGATCAAGCCGACTAACTCTTGATGATTGGCGTTTTGTACGGTGGTCGTCATAGAGGGTTAATAGTTGTTTTTTATTAGCTGGGGAAGCTGGGGGAGCTGGGGGAGCTGGGGAAGCTGGGGGAGCTGGGGGAGCTGGGGAAGCTGGGGGAGCTGGGGGAGCTGGGGAAGCTGGGGAAGCGAACAAGATGTTCGCATTACAACAATTTTAAGGGTGATCAATCTGCCTTTACTCAAAACGTTTTCGCTGATCTGACCAACGTTTAAGTCTATACTGATTCTCACCCGCCAGGACTAACGCCGCCGTTCCCCCATCTCCTAAATCCGCGATCGCAGTCAGCGATGTATTCCCATGGGTGGAGAATTCACTGTAGAGTAACGCCCCCTTCTCCGAAAAAATTAATGTCCGAGGTTTATATTGCTGCGTGTTCGTTTCCGGGCGTTTGATATTCAGGGTTTGGTTGGTACTCGAGAGATCCTCATATAGGGTTAAAACGGCTTCCGGTTCATCGTTCCCGGTCAAATCCAAAGGCTGTACTAACCAATGTCCGATCTCTTGCAGCATTATCGGAATCGTGGGTTCGACTTCAGGCGATCGCTTGCCACTTTTAACTAATTCCTGCCACAGTGTTGGTAATATTGCCGCGACCCATTGCGGTTGCAGTTGGTTTAAATCGGATAAGCTAATTGAACCCGGTTCTAGCCAGCGCAGCGCCGTTTGAGAATATGCCATGGGACGACTATTTTCTCTATTGGGTAAGGCTTGTCCGGTGGCTAAAAGCTTGATTACACCCTCTTGATAGGACATCCCTTGAACCGTCGCGACGATCGTCTCCTGGCGTCCCTCCGCTGACCAGACGGCGATTTGCAGGTATGGATCAGTGTCTAAACCCAGATATTGCCAAAGACGCTGAGTTGCAACAACTGTGGACAATTGTAAATCGGTAAAGGGTGTTTGACGCCAGCGTTGACCATCATTAAAGGCGGCGACTTCTACCTGATACCAAACCTCTTGGGGGGCTTTTTGGAATCCTGAAGCTGGGGCGGTTAAAGTGACGGGAAATGTTGCTGTACTATTTCTGGCTTTCGGTTGTCGCCACTCTTCAGGCTTGACAGTTTCCACTGATTGTGCTGTCCCGACAATTTTACTTAAATGAGGGATGATGGCTGGAACCTCTGCTAATGCAGTATCCAGATAATCCAGGTAGGCATAAATTTGGGCATTATTGTTAGGTTGAGGCTGATCAGATTCTGATTCAGGGGATGGGAGTTGCTGCAACCAAGAAATGGCTTTAGTCCGCCCTTCTTGGGCGGCGATAATTAAAGCCCCCCAAGTTTTTACGGTGCGATCGTTGGGACTAATATTGAGGGCAGCTTCTACCCGTCGCCATAATTCCTCGGTATCGGTTTTGAGTAAGTTGGCAATGTCTTGGGCGGAACCATTAACGGCGGCGGTTTGAAATACTTGTAAGGCATCTGTCCACCGTCCATCAATCAGATAGGCGAGAACTTGTTGTCCTTGACTTGCCCAGGTTTGGTTGGCTTGGGCTTCGGTAAATTGGGCATGAAGTCGAATCACGTCTAGTTGTGCTTGAACTGTCGCCGACTCCGTGTTTTTCTGTTCTTGTTGCAATCGTCGATACGCCCACGACCATAACCCATTCCGGGCTAACATTAAGGAATTACGATAGGTGGGACTATCATCAGCCCTTGTATTTAGTGAAATTTCGGTTAGTTGAATTGGATTGAGGAGAAACTGGCGGGGTTGCACCTGGTATACCTGGAATTTCGGTTCTAATCCTACCGTTTGATTAATCACTAATTCTGGGGTGGATTCCCCGGTGACTTGTTGCCAATAAGGGGGTTTATCTGTGGGACTTTGCCAGTCCAGCATAACACTCAGGTGCATTTGTTCGGGGTTGTAATGGAGGATTTGTCCATAACTTTTCGGGGATTCATCGGTGAGGCGAATTCCCCAGAGATTAAACCAAAATCCTGTGGCGGGGGCTTTATTTTCTAAACGGTTAAATCGAGTAAAGGCGAGGGAACGAGAGGCACTTCCAGTAATCGCGTCGGTGGAAGAAAGGACAAAATATTCTTCTGGTTCATTGATAGCAAGCTGAGTGACCAATTGGTAAGCAAGTTCGGCTTGCTGGAATTCGATGGGTTGATAAAGTCTCAGTTCGACAATTTTTTGGCAATTGGTTTGACAGTTCGGCTTAGATTTTAAGATGGGTAATAGAATAGGGGTTTCTCGATAGGGTTGTCCTGTATTGAGGGATACAAGTTCTCCCGCGATTAACCCATTTTGGCGCAATTCGTCGCGTATGGTTGCCAGGGTTTGTGGGGGTGAAGCATCAGCAATGGGAATCTTTGTCCATCCGGGTAAAATGCGATTCAGCCAGATCGCCGCATTGGGATCAATCATTAGGCGAATCCCTAACCATATCCCCCCAGTAACGATCGCACCCGTGGCGATTAATGCGGCGATCGTACCTAATGCTACCAGACAGCCATTGGCTGATGATTTTTTCCGGACTCGTCTTCGGCGTCTCTTTGTGACTCCGGACAATCGTTTCCCCCTTTCACCTACTGACACCTTATCGCCGATCATCGCTGCACTGAATTAGTGATTTCGTGAACCTAAAGCCAATGGCAATACTATCGTTTTCCAGGCTAATCCGGCTACAATTAATCCCAGACCAACTAACCAAATTTGTTGTTCCACCCAAAAGGCTAAGACGAGACACCCGGCTAATCCTACTCCAGCTATCCATTTGGGATACAGTCGTTCTTGGGCAGATAGGCGTAGGGCAGACAGGTTGGTAAGGGCATAATAAACCAAAACGGTAAACGCGCTAAATGACCAAGTTGTTTTGACATTACCAATCAGAACCAACGCCGCGATCGCGACTCCAATACAAATCACCGATATATAGGGTGTGGTTCCCGCCGCATTCAGACGCGCTACAATTCTCGGCATATCCCGACGACGCCCCATAGCCAATAGTACGCGAGATAATCCCAATATCAGGTTTAGCAATACGCCTACCATCGCCGTCATTGCACCCAGGGCGAGGAATGGGGGAACGATGGGAATCCCAAATTGGCGAGAAGCGACTTCCAAGGGGGCGGCTTTGGATTGGGTGGCGGCGCTAAGGGTATCCACACCCACAGAACCCACACCCACGGCGGCGATTGCCATATATAGGATCATGGTGATAATCATCGTCAAGATAATCGCGATCGGGATAGTGCGTCGCGGGTGATGCACCTCTTCTCCCAATGTGGCAATCCGACCATAGCCAGTATACGCCACAAACATTAAGGCACTGCCATGAAGCAAAGAGGCGATCGCACGTTTATCTGAGGTGTCGGTGGGGAAAAAGGGGGTAAAATTCCCAGGGGTGACGTGAGGTAAACCCGTGATGATAAAGATCATCAGCGAGAGTAGGGTAATGGAAACGATAATTAGGTTAGTTAGGTTAGAACGGCGAATTCCCCCTAAGACAATTAGCGTCAAGATAACGACTGTCACCAGCGCCAGGGGGACTAACCATTGAGTCGCATCCAGACGCAACGCATTTAACAAATAACCCGCAAACCCCAAAGCCGCCGTCGCTGCTGATGCTGTTTTCGCCAACAGGAACATCCAACCCGCCGTAAAGCCCAGCCAAGGGGTAAGATAGCGATACCCATATTCATAAGTTCCCCCACTAACAGAATGATTCGCTGCGAGTTGGGCGCTACTTAACCCATTACAGGCGGCGAGTAAGGCGGCGATCGCAACAGCTAAAATTACCGATGTTCCAGCGACTCCGGCGGCGATACCAATACTGACAAATACCCCGGTTCCTACCATCGAACCGAGTCCGACTAGGATAGCACCCCGAAGATCCAATTCTCGTTTTAGCGAGGGTGGCGCTTTAGATTCTGGCATAGAGACACTCCCCTGAGTAATCATTATGCCGCTTATCGTACCAACTCTAACAGAGTAGAATTTATGTCGAGTGATCTACGATACAAGCGACAAGAAATGTAGGGGCGCAAGGCTTGCGCCCAGAAAGATTTTGGCGTTGCCGAAATCTTTAATATACCGTAGGGTGGGCATTGCCCACCAGCTAAAATTTCAGTACCATTCGATCTAGACTTGCGCCCATAAAATTAGCGCGATCGCTCTTTTTTTTACCTAGCTTCAGGTTATGATAGTAAGGTGGCTACTGTGACAACTTGTGAACTTAAGTATTTAAAATGTTTATTCTTTATCTGGTGTAGCTACCTTAAAGTTTACTTGAATATCAGAATGGCAAACATTCTTAAAAGCAGATTGAATGTTTAGTAATTTAGATTCAGTGAGTTTTAACAAATGTTTTGAAGTAACTTCTATACAAGCCACTTTGCCATCAAAAAAAATTAAATTGCAGTGCATCCTAAGCAGCGCCCGCAAACTAGAACTTTTAATATTTAAAATCACTTCTTGCCATAAACCTTCTATGTGTCTTCTATTTATTCTAATCCTTTTAATTTCTGATTCTAGCTTTAACACTTCCTCTGCTGGAAAATTATATTCCCATGATCCCATAGAAATTGTAAATTGCAAATCAGATTTAATCTCTTGATTTAGATGTTGTTGTCGATATTTTAAATCAGAAATTATATCGCTAGATTGAATAAATTCTAGATAGCTGAACAAGCCACCCCCGTAGAGCAATTCATCGATTCCAACTGAAACTCGCTCATTACCATACTCAATCAAGTGGAGGGGAATAAATCCAGCCAGAATGAGATGATATTTAGGTTGTGCTTCATTCACCTCCTCTTGAATTAAAATACAAACTAAGACATTATTTTTATCGGCTTCTTCAGGACTAATTGACCATTTAATTGTATCAATACTGCCATGCCGAGATTTAACTTGAATACCAATCTCTGGTTTAGAAGTTAGCGTAAAATCAACTTTACCATCACCACCTAAGCGTTGTTCATAGTCAACCTCAGTCACCCAATCACCTAAACGCGCTTTAACAACTTCCTCGGCTAGTTTTCCCTTCAGGTTGTTAATAAACACATCACGAACGGGAGAATTACGTTTATACTTTTCCGCCATCTGCCAACAAAAGTCTCTTAGCTGTGTCAGTCTCTCACCGGAGATAACCGTTAACTCGCTGTGTTGTCCTTCTATATCACAATGCAGCAGATGTCCAGATTTCAGCCGTTGAATGAAATCGGTTTGTTGGGATTTCAGTAAAGTAATCCAGTCCATGAGACATTTACAATGAATTGCGTTCTAATCTATTATCACTCGGTTTCCGTGGTTTTATTCCATCCTGATTCATCAATTTTTTCATTGTTATCCATAGTATCTAAATTCGTTTTCTGTTCCTTTAACGCTTCAATACTGTCGCTCAAATCAACGTTATTACTAGACACTCGACTGAATGACAACCAAACGACAGCAGTCGTGAAACTGGCTCCTATAATCACCGCTAAAGGTAAAATAAAACCACTGTCAGTCATCGAAACTAATGGAATGCAAATCCCTAGCATTCCCGTGGCAAATCCCCAGATAATGGCAGTGGCGGCAAGTTTAAAGCCGGCTCCTTGTGTTTGACGTATCATAAGTTAACTCAAGTTATCAGACAATCACTATCTCCTCTGTCACAATGCGATAGTGTTCATTTCCCGCCCAAAACAATGGAGTAAATCTTCCAGCTTGGGGTCAGTTAAATCATTAACCACCAACTCCGCCCCCGCCGCCATTAACGCCTGTGGTTCATGAGTAGTCGCCACACCAATCGTTAAAAGTCCCGCACCGACGGCGGAACGAACGCCAGTTAAGGAATCTTCAAACGCCACGGCTGAAACCGGGGATACACCCAATAATTCTAACCCTACCTGATAAGGCATGGGATCAGGTTTACCCTTTTCCAGTTCCTCCGCTAAAACAACGGTGGTAAAGTGCTTATCTAAACCGAGAACTTGCAACATAAATTGGGCATTATCTTTCGGTGCATTTGTCACCACCGCCTGCTTCAGTTGCTTTTGATTTGCCCAATCTAACACCTCTAGCAATCCGCCTAACGGTTTCAATTGTTGATCAGCACGTTTCCGATATTCTGCTTCTTTATAATCCCCTAACTGTTTTCCTGCTTCTAGAGACAGATGGGGTAATAAATCCTTGACAATCGCCGCATTGAGACGACCGCTAAAATGAGTTTGGTAGAAGGCGTGATCAAACTCTAAGCCATACTCGCGCAAGATATCTTGCCACGTCTGAAAATGGATAGGGTCAGTATCCGCTAAGGTGCCGTCTAAATCAAATAATAATGCCTGAAGCATAATCGATGGGGTGATAGCTGTTGCACTCCAGTCTACCGTTTAGCAACGAAATATGACAAGAACAACTCAGTTTCCGGTTAAGACTGACGTATCGTAATAAAAGGTGGGGTTTATCAAGATGGGTTTAGCCACTTTCTGCGTGGGTATCACCGATTACATTTCAACCAAACCCCTCCTTATCCCAAATCAGTATCACTGCGCCAAAGCTTTGATTTCTGCCAGTATTATTCACAATGAGTGATATGATTCAATCTCAACTCACACTGCCAAAAGTATCCTACAGGATTGAATGGAAAAAACTGCCTGATGATTTTCACTTACCCGATGAACCTGTGGAGAATATTTATCATCCCTTACTCGCATCAACACTGCGAGAGATTATAGAAATCGCTGGCTTTATCACCTCTTCCATGCTATTCGCCTCCAACTTTGCTATCTGTGCCACTGTGGATGGCAAAATAGTGGTCAAAGCACCAGACTGGTTTTATGTTCCCAATGTGTTACCTATCGCGCCAGAAGTCACTCGTCGCAGTTATACCCCTCATACAGAGGGAGATATCCCAGCCATTGTTATGGAGTTTCTCTCTGAGACTGAACAGGGGGAATACTCAGCGAAATCGACTTATCCCTATGGAAAATGGTATTTTTATGAGCGGATTTTGCAAGTCCCAATTTATGTTATTTTTAACCCCAATGATGGGACATTAGAAGTCCATGATTTAGTAGCTGGACATTATGAATTGCGACAACCTGATGGGAATGGACGCTACTGGATTGCCGCAATGGGTTTATATTTGGGAGTTTGGTACGGCACTAAGGCAGAAATAACCTGCTATTGGTTACGGTGGCGGGACGAATCAGGAACTCTTTTACCGTGGGGAGTTGAGCGAGTGGAACAAAGTTTACAGGAAGGAGTACAACAAGGAAGAATGCAGGAAAAGTTAGCTATGATTAACCGTTTATTGATTCGCCGAATTGGTGAAATTACTCCAGATATGCAATCACGAATTAATGGTTTATCGGCAACAGCTTTAGATGAATTAAGTGAGGCTTTATTAGATTTTACGGATATGGCAGATTTAGTCAATTGGATTGAGCAGTGTTAATTCATATCAAATATTCATACCAAATCCACCTTTATCACCCCTTTTGCCACGGCGATTAAAATCGCTGCTACACAAGCAAAGTCCGCCTGCGCGGACTAGTGCAGCGGGCATAAAAATACTTGAGCAGCTTCGTAGATACGATGAAGCAGGGGGAGCAGAGGGAGCAGGGGAAGCGGGGGGAGATAAGCTGTCATGCATTTAAATTGGGTATTAGTAGCGAGCAAGATGCTCGCACTACAAGGATTTCGTCATTATTGACATTAAGGTTTAAATGCCGAACAGCTTATTAGTTATTTCTGCCTTCTTGCACTAGAACACCAGTCCAGTAATCGGATCATCTACTTGAATTGTGCCAAAATGCTAACAATACGATACCAAATCTCCGGTCTTTTGACTTTTTACTTCTTGTTACCACTAACTGTGGTTACTGGACTGACGCCCTAGACAGGATAGAACACAACATTGGTATAATTACTGGTTCAAGATGTGAGGTGAATAAAACTTGTTGATATTAGGTCAGATTTAATTTGACGATAATTAAGTCCAATCAAGTCTTTAAAATAAATAGATGTTGGTTCTTTTAATACTGAACTATAGTCTTTGTGGATTTGAGGAGTAACTGAGGTACTATCGCTGAAAAATAGAGTATCTCCGAGTACGGAAAGAGACTTCTGATTAAGGGGTTGAATTAAATCCTGTGACGTTATCCCTTTTTGATGATTAAGTTGATTTAAAGCGGCATTATCTTCTGACACAATTGCTTGAAATGCCATTCGTTCATCCTCAGTAAGCTGTTGAGTAAATTTCAGCAATTTCTGCCATTCTCGTGGTAAAAATACGGATAAATTAGGTTCAATTATGGGGAAGACTGTTTCAGTTGCTATTAACTTCTGTGTTCGTAGGGTTTGCATTTGCTGTTGCAGAGTGGCATAATCAGATTCTAACTGCTGTTTAAGCTGATCTAATCGCGTCAAATCTTGAGTGAGTTGCTTTTGTTGTTGCTGTTTTTCAGTAACTTGTTGCTGCATTTGTTCCAATTCGGATTTGAGCGGAGTGAGATTTTCCTGCACTCGCTGTTGCTGTATCCGCAAGGACAAAAAAGCTTGATTCAGTTGCTCTAACCGTTGCTTTAAGCCTTGAATTTGGGTATGTAAGTCGTAAGCTTCGCCGCCTAAGTCTTGCTTACGGCGTTCGAGTGCGGCTAAGTCTTGACTAAGATGTTCGTGGTGATGCAGTTTATCGGCTATTTCAGTTTGAAGCTGTTCGAGTTCAGTATGTAAGTGATTTAAGCGAGTTTCCGCTGGCTGGATTTGAGCCGTTTTTGCCCAGAGGGATTGATTCAGTTCGCTTTGGTGTTTCTCTATCTGCTGAATTTGCGATCGCAGAATACTCACTTCCTCTAGGTGTTCCTGCTTGTGCTGTTGAATTTCACTGATTTCTTGATACAGGCTATTTCGTTGGTTATGCAGTTCAGACACGCGACTCAGAAGCTGACTCCGTTCAGTTTGTAATGCATGAATACTGGCTTCGAGTTGATGTTGGGTTTCCCTTCCCTGCATCAGTGATTCATACAGCAGGCTTTCTTCTTGCTCAAATTCTTTGATTTGATTGAGTAAAGCGTTTTTACGCTGTTTTTCTGCTTGAAGGCGTCGCCTATCCGCTACAGTAACGCCAGCATAACTTGCCACAACGGTAACGACTCCATTAACCAAGGCTTTGTTGGGGTTAACGAATAATCCCACACCCACACTGACTGTAAAAGCAACTGTACCAAGAAGCATTTGATTAACAAGTTGGTTCATTGGTCATTCGTCTTATGTCATTGGTCATACTCGCTTTCATCGAGAAGCAAGCTACGTCTTATGTCTCAAATCTAAACACAAAGAGGGCGGGTTTTGTGGATAAGTTATCGGTATACCCATCAATTAAATGGCTAAACCCGCCCCTACAATAGGATATAACTTTTGCATCCTGCTACCCTTCTACCCTATCCAGCAGGACGAATCCCTAAATCAGCGCTGAGAAAATCCACAAATTGGCGGGCGCTGCGCCCAGAACGTCCATTGTGGCGGGTTGCCCATTGAATGGCACGGGATTTTAAGTCATTTTGGGGTAAGTTTATGTTGGCTTGTTGGGCTAAATGATAGACAATGTTGAGATAAGCGTCTTGGTTAGCTGGTTCAAAGGTCAGGGTTAAGCCGAAGCGATCGCTAAAGGATAATTTTTCCTGTAAGGTATCCCAGGCATGGATTTCATCATTATCGCTGGGACGAGGGCGATCGGCAAAAAATTCCCGTACTAAGTGGCGTCGATTGGAGGTGGCATAAACGACTACATTTGGGGAACGGGCGGTGACACTCCCTTCTAAGACGACTTTTAATGCCTTAAATGCATCGTCGTCTTCTTCAAAGGAAAGGTCATCTACAAAGATGATAAACTTCTGCGGTACGTCTCGCAATTGCTCCACTATCATCGGTAAGTCGTTTAAGTCAGACTTGGCAACTTCAATCAACCGCAGTCCCTGATTCTTATAGTTTTGTAATAAGCCCTTGACTAATGACGACTTTCCTGTGCCACGACTGCCATAAAGTAAGACATGTAACGCCGGATAATCGGCGAGTAAAAATTCTGTATTTTTAACTAACGCGGCTTGTTGAGACTCATAACCCACCAATTGGGTTAACTGAATCGGATCAGGGTGGGCGATACCAACCAATTGACCCGACTGCCAACGCAGGGCATGATATTGGGCAAATAATCCTGTACCATGGTGCTGATAGTGGGCGGCTAATTCCTCTAGAGAGTCTGTCCAATCACTCTGTTGGTGTAGAAATGTAGGCTGCACCGTTTCCAGATTCCAGGAAACAGGCTGTAATTCTAATTGAGAGGCTTTTTGCACCCACCGACTTAGCTGTTCGACGCTGCATTCAGAAAGATTTTGCAAGGCGTGTAAATCCTGTTGAGCCGCCGTGACTAGGGCTGGGGGTAAATCTTGCAAGGCTACCCGTTGTACTTGCTGAGTAAAGGGATTATCGTCTTGGAGAATTTTCCGAATCAGATAATCTTGCCAACTTTCTCCGTGGGCGGCTAACGTTTTAAACCAGTTACCGTAAGCCACCAAGCAAGCGGTTTGCTCTGCTTCACCCTTGCTTAAGGTTTGCAAAAGATGGACAAAGGCGCGTCCCACCTCGTTACGAAGAACTGATTGATACAGTAGCAGCGACGCGGCTTGGCGTTTGAGGAATTGGCTGGAGGCGTTAGCTGGTGTTTTTGTTGATGGCATGACGCCTATTGTAGCGGATTACAGAATACACAAGGAAATTTCGTTTCTTTCCTCAACCCAGCCTACAAAGGTAACATGCTTCCTGTTCCCAGCATAATTGGTCGCTATCCTGTGATAACTGATTCGTGGTAGGCATTAGTTGTGGGTCTATGACTGTTGCCAACTGATTCAGAAAATAGTTACAGTAGTTGATATCATTTTATAATTGCACAGGCTGCAACTATGGAGCGAGAAGCTGTAACTATCCGTATTCCCGCAGATTTGCTTGAGCAAGCAAGGCAATTTCGAGAGGGCAGTGAGTCTTTTAACGAGATGGTTGTTGAAGCAATAAACCGCGAGGTGCGACGGCGGCGATCGCTGGCAGCCCATCAACGCATTGTGACTCGTAGTGCTGAAGTAGAAGCCAAAACAGGAATTCAATCCAGTTCTGTGGACTTGATTCGTCAGCTGCGATCGGGTGAGGGACGGCGTGACTAAGTGTATCGACACTAGCGTTTGGATTCCTTATTTGATACCTGAGACATTGCAACCCCAAGCCAGAAACTTGATCCTGCCCTTGCTGACATCGAATGAGCGTTTGGTTGCTCCAGCATTTGCATGGGCTGAAGTTGGTTCAGTATTGCGAAAAAAAGTAAGGTTGGGAGCAATTACCATTTCCCAGGCTGCAGGGTTTTATGATGATTTCTGCCAGATGCCTGTTGAGTACCTCGATAGCAATGCTATCCGTGCAAAAACATGGGCGCTCGCCCAACAGTTCTCTTTGGCAACTCTCTATGATGCTGCTTTTCTAGCCGTTGCCGAGCTAGAATCTGCCGAATTCTGGACAGCCGACCAATCTTTGCTCAATACGCTTACACCATGTCCAGGATATGTCCGAAAACTGGAAGCATAAATAGGGCTTGCTGAATAAGTGTTGTGGTAGGGGGAAGAGGTTCCAAAGCTCCGAGACAGGGGGCAGGAGGGAACAGTAGTGCGAGCGTCTCGCTCGCTATTGGGTCAGCTCGTAGGTATTTCATACGCGATCGCACCGCCGTAAATAGGTGAGGGCAAAGAACTCCTACACAACACTCAACACTATTGACTCAACGCCCAATAAACTGCCTAAATTGCCATCGCCCGCAAATAATGACCTGCCCGAAATGTGCCAACGGCGGTAATCGCTTCTGAAGTGCGGAATTGTCATGGAGAATTATGATGATTGAACTGACTGTCGCTATTTGTACCTACAATGGGGCGGCTCGATTGCCACAGGTTTTAGATGGCTTGGTTGCTCAGATTGACACCGAGTCCTTTGTTTGGGAAATTATTGTCATTGACAACAATAGTCGCGATCGCACCGCCGATGTTGTTCACCAGTATCAAGGATGGTGTACTCATCCCATCCACTACTATTTTGAGGCGCAACAGGGGTTAGCGTTTGCGCGACGCCTTGCGATTAAAAAGGCTCAGGGTGATTGGGTGGCGTTTCTGGATGATGATAATATTCCCTCTCCTAATTGGGTGAGTGCGGTTTATGCTTTTGCTCAGTCACATCCCCAAGCAGGAGCTTATGGGGGTCAAATTCAGGGGGTATATGAGACAAATCCCCCGGAAAATTTTAACCGAATTGCTAGTTGTTTAGGAATTATCGATCGCGGTTCCACCCCGTTCCGGTATGATATCGATAGCCGAGGGTTATTACCTGCGGGTGCGGGGTTGGTTGTGCGTCAGTCAGTTTGGTTGGAACATATTCCTGAGGAGCCTAGGTTAAAAGGGGTTTGTGGTCAATCTTTGGCTGCAAAAGGAGAAGATTTAGAGACGTTATCGTATATTAGAAATGCTGGCTGGGAAATCTGGCATAATCCGGATATGGTGATTGAGCATTATATTCCGCGATCGCGTTTAGAAAAAGAGTATTTATTACAGGTGTTTCGGGGGATTGGGTTGAGTCGGTATCTGATTCGTCGGTTACGGTATCCGGATTTACCCCCAGGGTTGATGGTTCTAGTTTATCTGGTGAGTGATTGCCGCAAACTGCTCATGCATTGGGTTAAGTATGGAAGGGTTCTCAACACTGATATTGTGGCGGCTTGTGAAGGACAATTATGTTGGTATAGCTTAATCAGCCCATTCTACCATTGGCAACAAAAGAAGCCTTAAATAGGGGCTGCTGTTGGGAGCGGTGAGGTGAGGGGAGATAGGGGTGATGGGGGTGACAAAGACCTGTAGGGGCGACCCGCTGGAATAAATTAACACCACTCAACTTAATTGGGTCGGGTCGCCCTCTGCTCAACGCCCTGTACCAGCAAAATTGTAGGGTGCGTTAGCGAAGCGTAACGCACCATTACTCATATCAGACACTTCAGACGTTCCAGAAATTTTTCTCATGGGTGAGAAAGCTGGACATGATATCCCAGGTTTCGCAGCTACACAAGCGCAGACGCAAAGACACATCAATGAAGGGCGCACGCCGTGCGCCCCTACGATACTGTCGTTTTTACACGACGCCGATTCATTTATCGACGTTCTAGCCAATGATGGTAAAATCGGCTTCTGTTAAAAGGTTGGCATTCACTCCTTTGAGCATAGCCAGCGTCTCATCTTCAAAACCAATCAGCGTATTTTTGCCATCTTGAGTAATCGATAACTGACCAAAAGTTAAACCATTGGCTAAGCCAATTAAATCGGCACCGTCTTGGAAGTCTACAATTGTATCGGTTCCTTCGTTTACGGCGAGGATAAAGGTATCGCTACCACTACCGCCAGAGAAGTCATCCCCAGTTAGGGTATCGTTACCGAGTCCACCACGCAGGATGTCATCCCCATCATCCCCCCAGATTTGGTCATCCCCGGCTTCACCAAAGAGTTGGTCATTACCGCCTTTGCCACCGATGCGGTCATTCCCTGCACCACCAAAAATGATATCATCGCCACCGATATCGACTTGGGGGGAACGCTGGTTTAAGTCACCGCGTAAGACATCATCCCCGTCACCGCCGAAGATTTGATCATTTTCTAAACCGCCAGCAATGGTGTCATTACCGCCGAATCCGTTAATGCGATCGCTCTCTGGAGTGCCAACTAAGGTATCGTTATTAGGGGTGCCATCTATGGGCGGTTGACCGGAGTCGAAGGTAAGGGTAGTGGTGGCGATGGTACTGAGATTACTGTGAGCTTCTCCGTCGTTAACCACAAATTCAATAATCCGGTCTGTGGTGTCGGGGGTGGTGGCGGTATTGTTATAGGTGACGGTGCGTAGGACTTGTTGGTAATTGGCAACGGTATCTTCACCGCTGAGGATGAGGGTGCGAAGAATCGGATCGTAATTGGCGGTGATATTGGTATTACTGGTATCAGCCGCGAGGATTTCCGCTGCACCATCTTGGAGATTGGTGATTTTGACCGTAGCGTTGGCGAGGGTGGTGCTGTTGGCGTCAGTTAAGGTTAAGTTATCAGTATCGGCGATCGAGACAGCACTTCCGGTAAAAGTGGTGGTAAAATCAATGCCTGTATCATTGCCATTGAGGTCGAGTTCTGGGGCAATGTTACCGTAGATCAAGTATGATTCCCCTACTAAAGAGTTGCCGTTGGGGTCAGCATTAGGTGCACCGATAATCAAGTCATCAACACCATCACCATTGATATCTCCGGCTCCACTGACTGAACGACCTGAGAAGTCACGTTCATCAATTCCGTTGATGACGAAGCCGTTGCTACCATCGAGTTGAGACAGGTTGAAAGAGGCATCAAAACCCCCTTGTTTACCGAACACAATGTAGGTTTCCCCTACAAATACGTTGCCGTTGGAGTCAGCACCGACGGCGCCGATAATCAGGTCATCAATACCATCCCCATTGATATCTCCGGCTCCGCTGACCGAACCACCTGAGAAGTCATCCTCATCAATACCGTTTATTACAAAACCATTGCTACCATAGAGTTGAGACAGGTTGAGAGTAGCATCAAACCCCCCACTGTTCCCAAACACGATGTAAGTTTCCCCTGCACTTGAGTTACCGTTAGGGTCAGCAAAAGGTGCGCCGATAATCAAGTCATCAATCCCATCCCCATTGATATCTCCAGCATCGCTGACCGAACGGCCTGAACGGTCATTGTGATCAATGCCGTTGAGGACAAAGCCATTGCTACCATCGAGTTGAGACAAGTTGAAAGAGGCATCAAAACCCCCTTGTTTACCAAACACAATGTAGGTTTCCCCTGCAAGGGAGTTGTCGTTGGGGTCAGCACCGACGGCACCGATAATCAGGTCATCAATCCCATCCCCATTGATATCTCCAGCTCGGCTGACCGAACCACCTGAGACGTCATACTCATCAATGCCGTTGAGGACGAAGCCTTCGTAGCCATAGAGTTCAGACAGATTGAAAGAGGCATCAAAACCCCCTTGTTTACCGAACACAATGTAGGTTTCCCCTACAGATAAGTTGCCCTTGAAGTCAGCTCCTGGTGCGCCAATAATCAGGTCATCAATCCCATCCCCATTGATATCTCCAGCAGAGCTGACCGAACCACCTGAGCTGTCATACTCATCAATGCCGTTGAGGACAAAACCATTGCCACCATAGAGTTGAGACAGATTGAAAGAGGCATCAAAACCTCCTTGTTTACCGAACACAATGTAGGTTTCCCCTGCATCACGTATGCCGTTGGGGTCAGCACCGACGGCACCAATAATCAGGTCATCAATCCCATCCCCATTGATATCTCCGGCATCGCTGACCGAACCACCTGAACGGTCATTGCGATCAATGCCCTTGAGGACGAAACCATTGCTACCATCAAGTTGAGACAAGTTGAAAGAGGCATCAAAACCCCCTTGTTTACCGAACAGGATGTAGGTTTCCCCTGCAAATAAGTTACCGTCGGTACCAGCACCATGAGCGCCGATAATCAAGTCATCAATCCCATCACCGTTGATATCCCCCGCTCGGCTGACCGAATAACCTGACAAGACAGCCGGACGACTACCGTTTGTTACAGGAGCAATACCGTTTATTACAAAACCATTGCTACCGTTGAGTTGAGACAGGTTAAACGATGAGTTGGGGGCAAGGTTCAAAAACGTCAGCCTGGTCGTAGCAAATGCGGTATTGTTAATTTTGCCAAATTCATCACTAACTGAAAACTCAATGATGCGCTCTGTAAGGTTAGGTGATGGGGCGGTATTGTTATAGGTGAGAGTCCGCAAAACTTGCTGGTAATTGGCAACGGTATCCTCACCACTGAGAGTGAGTGTGCCAGTGTTGGGTTCGTAGCTGGCTGTAATATTGGTGCCACCTGTGTCAGCACTCAGAACTTCTGCCCCAACGTCTTGAAGATTACTTATCGTAACTGTTGCTTCCTCAAGAGTCGTGGAGTCAGGGTCAGTTAAGGTCAGGTTAGTGCGATCAACAATGGGAACCGCGACTCCGGTGACAGTAAAGGTGGTTGCAAAATTAGTACCTGCCATGTCGCCGTTGAGGTCTAGCTGTGGGGGTTGATTAGCATTACCAAACACGATGTAGGTTTCTCCTGCACGGTCGTTACCGTTGGGGTCAGCACCGATGGCACCGATAATTAGGTCATCAATCCCATCACCATTGATATCTCCAGCTCCGCTGACCGAACCACCTGAGAAGTCATCCTCATCAATGCCGTTGAGGACAAAGCCGTTGTTACCATCTAGTTCAGAGGGATTGATACTGGCATCGAATCCTTCAGAAGAGCCAAACACTACATAAGTTGCCCCAGCCCCAGAATTACCGTTGGGGTCGGCACCGATGGCACCGATAATTAGGTCATCAATCCCATCACCATTGATATCTCCAGCTCCGCTGAACGAACCACCTGAGTAGTCACCATCAATGCCGTTGAGGACAAAGCCGTTGTTACCATCTAGTTCAGAGGGATTGATATCGGCATCGAATCCTTCAGAAGAGCCAAACACTACATAAGTTTCCCCAGAATTTTCCCCAGCACGTGCTGCTCCAATAATCAGGTCATCAATTCCATCCCCATTGATATCTCCGGCTCCACTGACCGAACCACCTATGAAGTCACCCGCATCAATGCCGTTGATCACAAAGCCGTTCCTACCGTTGAGTTGAGACAGGTTGAAAGGGGCGTCGAAACCTTCGCTGTTACCAAATACCACATAAGTTTCTCCTGCACCAGAGATACCGTTGGGGTCAGCCAAAGGTGCACCAATAATCAGGTCATCAATTCCATCCCCATTGATATCTCCGGCTCCGCTGACCGAACCACCTATGAAGTCACCCGCATCAATGCCGTTGATCACAAAGCCGTTACTACCGTTGAGTTGAGACAGGTTGAAAGCGGCGTCGAAACTCCCTTCCTTACCGAACACGATGTAGATTTTGCCGTTGGGGTCAGCATTATGAGCGCTGATAATCAGGTCATCAATGCCATCCCCATTGATATCTCCGGCAACGCTGACTGAACGACCTAACCTATCAAACGCATCAATGCCGTTGATGACAAAGCCGTTACTACCGTTGAGTTGAGACAGGTTGAAAGCGGCGTCGAAACCGTCGCTGTGACCAAACACGATGTAGGTTTCCCCTGCATTTGTGTTGCCGTTGGGGTCAGCATTCTGAGCGCCAATAATTAGGTCATCAATGCCATCCCCATTGATATCTCCTGCTCCGCTAACCGAACCACCTGAGTAGTCACCCGCATCAATGCCGTTGATAACGAAACCGTTTTTACCGTTGAGCTGAGACAGGTTAAGAGTGGTATCAAAAGCTTCACTCTGACCAAACACAATGTAGGTTTTCCCTGCTTCAGAGTTGCCGTTGGGGTCAGCAGCAGGTGCGCCAATAATCAGGTCATCAATGCCATCCCCATTTATATCTCCTGCTCCGCTAACCGAACGACCTGAGTGGTCAACAGCATCAATGCCGTTTATTACGAAGCCATTGCTACCATTAAGTTCTGAGAGATTAAAAGATACACCAGCCATAGTAAATTCCTTCCTTAAATTTCAGTTATTTTCCTACTTCTCTTCAGCCTCACCAATCCTGACCACACGCCGAATTTCATCACTCTTAAACCCGATCGCCATCGGACGCCGCATTCCTGGCAATACCGCCACGTCATACAATTCCGTGACTATTCCCTCAATTCGCAACCAATGGACAATATCCCCACTCCGCAAATCAATCACGAATAACCCACATCGCGGTTCAGCCTGCTTACTCTCTAACTTCTCATCCAGCGCCAATCCCGAAAACGTGCGATTCTCCCTCGGTTTCGATAACCCGACAATCGCAAAATCTCCACTAAACGCCAACCCGCGCAAATAACCGGGACAAAATGCCACTGACTCAAAACTCCCCCGTTCTAAGTCAACATATCCAAACTCCCCTGTGCCAGAATTGAGCAACCAGAGTTTATCCCCATACAGTCGCGGGGAATGAGGCATCGATAACCCCGTGACAATCACCTGATTCCTGCCCACATCCACCACACAACCGCCATCATGCCGTTTATCCCGCCAGCCATCAGCAACATCCGACTGACTCACGGCTGTCACATACTTCGGTTCTCCCTCTCGCATCGCCAAACCATTCAAATGACACCGATCTTCCGCCGCCAACTTGGAAATAAACGGTGGTTGCCATAAGGGGATAAAACTGTGGGTTTCGCTGACTGTGGCTAAACAGCTAAATAAGGTATTGACAAAGATGGGATGGGGGGTTACGGGGGGATCGACCACCGCCACATCATGGACATCTAAATCCCCCGTAACATAACCCACTTGCGGCACATAAAGACAGTCATACCCGTTGTGAATTTGTCCTGCTTCTAGAACATTTTCAAATCGCCATACCTGATAGAGTGAACTCAAATAAAGGGTGGAGCCATGAACACACAACCCCATACATCGCTCAAAGGTGCGCTCAAAGATTGATAACTGTCCCGTTGGCTGTACTCCAATAAAAAATACCTTGCCAGCTTGATAGGTAGTAAAAGCCAGACTGAGATGTTGCTCAGTTAACCAAGCCGTGAATTGCCGAGAACCCGTTATTTCTAATGACGGGGAAGTCGTTGAAGAGAATGGCGATTGATGCACCATGAACCTTGTACTCTCGATGAAAGCCACAAACGTTGTTCGTTATTTATATTAGGAGTAATCGGCAACGAAAAATTAGCCCACAGGAAATCTTTACCGAATCTTCATACAGAAAGCTGAATTTTTCTCTGGCTATATTAACAGATTTTGTGTTTTGTAAAATTTAGTGAAATATTAGCTGTATTATTTCAATTAAATGATATGAGAAAAAATACGACATTAGCTCTGCCGCACATCTAAGCTGTTTGGCATTTAAACCATAACGTCAATAATCGTTCCCCTTGTGGTAGTGCGATCCAGGCAGCTCGCTACTAATATCTAAGACACCCAGGAGACGCGATCGCGAATTAATTAATACTGATATCCTCGACAAGAGAATACTGACAAGGTGGTGGCATCACCCAGGAGACGCGATCGCGAATTAATGCTGATATCCTCGACAAGAGAATACTGACAAAGGTTTTGGTGGCATCACCCAGGGGGCGCGATCGCGAATTAATTAATACTGATATCCTCGACAAGGGAATACTGACAAAGGTTTTGGTTGCATCAGCCAGGAGACGCGATCGCGAATTAATACTGATATCCTCGACAAGGGAATACTGACAAGGGTGCAACCTAGCATCACCCAGGAGACGCGATCGCGAATTAATACTGATATCCTCGACAAGGGAATACTGACAAAGGTTTTGGTGGCATCACCCAGGAGACGCGATCGCGAATTAATGCTGATATCCTCGACAAGAGAATACTGACAAAGGTTTTGGTGGCATCACCCAGGGGGCGCGATCGCGAATTAATGCTGATATCCTCGACAAGAGAATACTGACAAAGG